>DYRE01000001.1 GCA_020718965.1 Desulfomonile tiedjei | reverse complement strand
GGGCGAGAGGTATCAGTGTGGAGGTGTTCTTGGAGGCCATAATTCCAGCTATCCTTGCGACCCCAAAGACATCACCCTTTTTGGACTCCCCACTTAAAATTAGCTCCATAGTTTCGGGCTTAAGGATAATTTGAGATCGGGCGATAGCCAACCTCTCCGTAACCTGTTTACCGCCAACATCTACCATCACGGCTTGGCCTTTGTCATCAAAATGAGTCAGTTCCTTCATTATTTAATCTCCAGTGTGCAATTCCGTAAAACTCAGATTATCCCTGCCCCCTTCTTCATCCTGGAACGAAGCGCTTGAGCGTGAGCGGGGAAACCCTCGTAATCGGCAAGAATCAAAGTGTCGGCAGCCATGGACATAAACCCTTCTTCGGTAACTTCCGCAAACGACATCTTCCTGGTGAAATCGCTAACCGACAGGGCAGAGGCTGTACGACCAAATCCTGATGTCGGAAGGATGGCGTTAGGACCAATCGAATAATTGGCCAATGTTCCGGGGGTGAAAGAGCCTAGAAGAGTTTCTCCCGCCGTCAAAATTCGGGCAAGAAGTTCCCTTGGGTTGCTGGTCATGATCTGAAGATGCTCCGGAGCGAATTCATTCACAAATCGAATGGCGTCGTCCATGTCTTCCGCAAGCACAATTCCTCCGGAATCGGAGAGAACCTTCTCGCAATAGGAGCGTCTTTCCTTCGGCAAATTATCTAGAAGCCCGGGCAGAATACCAAGCGCCTCGTTAGCCAGAGACGGATCAGGCGTCACGAGATAAGCGGATGAATCGGGACCATGTTCGGCCTCTATCAACAAGTCGGTGGCTGCTAGAAACGGATCCGTGGAAGAATCCGCCAGAATAATGGCCTCACTTGGTCCGGCCGGAGATCCCGTGTCTACTTCACTCGAAAGCCACTGTTTAGCGGCTAGAACATATCCTGAGCCAGGACCTACTATCTTGTGAACCGGCTTTATGGTTTCCGTACCATACGCCAGCGCCGCAATTGCCTGAGCCCCTCCAACAGAATAAAATTCATCCACTCCAATCATACCTGCCGCCGCCAGTGTGGCCTGGTCAGCTTTTCCCGATCTGTCGGGTGGACTAACCGCCACAATTCTTTTTACGCCGGCGACTTTCGCAGGAACAGCCGCCATCATCATCATGGATGGGAAAGATCCTTTGCCTCTAGGAATATAGAGGCCTACAGATCCGAGAGGTATGGTCCTTTCTCCAGCAATAACTCCCCTGATCATTTCGATCTCTCGAATTTCCGGCTCTTTCTGGAATTCATGAAACCTTTTTATATTTTCTATCGAACTATTAATGGCTCTTTTCAGTTCGGGCGCCAAATTTCTAATTGCTTCCTCAATCAACGAGTCGGTAACTCTAAATTCATCATGTGAAAGAGTGGCTCCATCAAATCTCAGCGTGTAATCACTCAAGGCCTCATCGCCCCTTGTTTTCACGTCATCTATTATTGGAACAACCTGTTGGATTAACTCTCGCAATCCTACCCCAGGTCTATTGCAGATCTGTTTCCGATCGTCATCGCTAAGGTTTGCCGTAACGATAAAATTAATGCTCATGTTTCTCTCTTACACCATGCTCCCGGTAATCTAGATCAAGATATCCAGTTGATTCATATCGAATTTCCCAGGCCAAAAAAGTCCAACAATAAAAAGATTACTGTCACTCAGGTCTTCTTTAAATATATTCCCTTTTCCTATATCATAGAAATGATCACATTTTTTATTCATATCTCAAGATTTTTCGGAAGGCACGAATGAAAAACGATTTTAATAATGCTGAATGGCGCTTTTTTGTAACGGCTCTAAAAGAAGAAGCCAGAGACGTTTTGTGGAAAGTGGGGTCAACGGCCGATCCCGAGACCCTTGTAAAATCTGTAATGCAGGATTTGCAGGATCTTGCTCCCAGGCCAGAAGACATCGAAACGCGGACTCAGGAAGAAGTTTGGGTTCAAGTGCGGAGTCGACTCTTAAAAGCCGCCTATGAAACCAGACAGTATTGCATAAAATGTGGGGAATGTTGTGTCAAAGGAAGCCCTACCCTGGAAATAGAAGACATGCGACTGTTTGAATCTGGACGACTGGGACCAAAAGACGTCTATACTATTAGAAAAGGAGAAATAGTATTTGACAATGTTCACGAACAAAGTCTCATTAACGATGTGGAAAGAATAAAAATCAGGGAAACAGAAGCTGAAAAGTCATGCATTTTTTATCAGAAATGGAACAGAGAATGCTCGATTTATAATGATCGACCGGTTCAGTGCAGAGCGCAGGAGTGTTGGAATCCAAATCGACAAGATTTTTCAGGAGAGGGGAGGCCTCTAAATCGTAAAGATTTGTTTGAATCTACTGGAGAAATCTGGAAGGTGATCCAAAAACATGAGGATGAATGCTCCCAAGAGATATTTTCTAGGGAAATAGCAAGATTGGGGGCTACGAAGGGCCAAACGGTTCAAAAGATCATTGAATTATTGAGTTGGGACGATCATGTTCGAGAATTCATACGAGAAAAGATCAGGGTTGGACCGGATGTACTGGATCTTTTCTTTGGACGTCCACTGAAAGACTTTTTGGAATATTTCGGATTGACAGTGGATCAAAATAACGATGAAACTTTTACTCTAAGGCCTTTAACAAACCTGGAACTCGAAAAAAAAGCTGATCATTCCGTCTAAGAACTTACTAAAAAGCAAGTAGCCTATAGGCCAGAATAAAAAAGAGACCTGGGGCCGAGACGACGCGGTTCAAATGGATCAAAGTTATGACCACGATAAATATATATTTTCCGAATAGACTCCCCGTGATACATGACATCGTAAGCAGGAATCGGTTCAACACTGGAGAAATTTTCATAGATGGTCATTAATACGGAACTTGAAGGTTTGAGCGGTTTTGAACTAACAAAAAGGATGTTCTTGCCTTTCAAATCATCGTAGGATCTATGCCAGACATCGAACTGCGTCGGTCTGTCCCAGGGCGACAGATATCGGACAGATGGCTGACCAGGTATATTAAATTCCAATAAGGCGCAATTCTGATAGCTATCAGACGCTAGGACATCTCCTTCTTCCATGACGGTAGCCAGGTATTTCCCCAGTCCTCGCCAACCTAGCGTCTCCCAGACAATTCTGTCGTTTTTCCCGAGATTCCTCTCGACAGAAGCCGGCAAAAGCCCTATCCATGCATGTAACACAACAATCAGGACCAGTAGAATTGAGGCGCAAACGCCTGCAATTACGAACTTACGCATAGACAAATATGAGTGGAAAAACCTTGAAAGAGAATTATGCGGATCAGTGAAAATCATTATCGTCAGAATACCGGTTGAAACATAGCCCATGACTCCCCAGTTAGCTTCAGCGTGCCCCTTAAACGACATCACGGCCAACAAGAAAAGAGGGAAGCCAAAACAGAGCAATAACGATCTCTCGTCATTGTCTCGACGCAATTCAGCCAACGTTGCGACAAAGATCGAGGCCACAACCGAAATAAAAAATAGAGGGGAAATTATCAATATTTGGGCTAGCTGATAACCCAAACCGTCGGAGATCTTTCGCCAAAAACCAGAGTAACCTGTTCCAATAAATAAGATGTGCTTGAATGACGCCCAATCGTGAGAAAAGTTCCACCACAAAATCGGTAAAACAAAGACTGTAGCGACCAGCGCTCCTATCCATGGCTCTTTTCTTGCCAAAGATGACCGAAACCGGTTGGAAGAAAGTAGCCATAACAATATGACCGGCAGTAACAGAGCGCCTGTATACTTGCTGAGTATGGCAAGCCCAGCGCTCAAACCTGCTAAATAGAAATACTTATGATTCTCTGTTGTTACAAGCTTCGACATTGACCACAAGGATAACGCCCAAAACAACAGCAGGGGATTGTCATGCACTGCGGAACTACCGCCGAGGAGTGAAATAGGGGTCAGGTTGAAAAACAGAGCGGACAACAATCCGATTCTCCGGGATCCGGAAAGACGAGTTCCCGTCGAGTAAATCAAAAAAGTAAAAATGATGGAAATCAACAAAAAAGGGAATCGAACTGTAAATGGAGTAGATCTTCCGAAGAATTCGGTGGAAAGCCTTATAAGGTAAGCAACCATCCCGGAATTATCAAAATATGACCAGTCCATGCGCCTGGACCAAGTCCAGTAGCTGCATTCATCCGGTATGAGATTAACTGAAACCGTTATGATGATCCGCCAGATGAAGATAGCAGCCAAACAAAGAATCGGTATCCACATCCTCTGGTCATCAATTTGGCGAACAGGACTTATCTCTTCGCTTTGCCTGGTTCCATTAACTGAATAACCTCTCAATATTGGAAACACCTCTCTACGGTTATGGTTACCGTCGTCCGGGGTGAGGTCACACCCCGGGTTCTGTTCTTCGGTAATTTCGTGCTTCGCACGAGGTTCCTGGTCGGCAAAACCTGGGATCAGACAGCCACTTGTTATCGTGTGAAGTCTCAATCTGAATTGTCGAATGGCTTACACCAAAATCTCTCCTCACCATTTGTCCGATTTCCCGCAGTATTCTTTCGGAATCCTGGCATCTTTCCGATAGGACCACATGAGCCGAAAGATTAACCTGTTTGCTTGAAATATTCCAGATGTGTAAATCGTAAACACAGCAAACACCATCAATTTTCGCTATCTCCGCCTCTATGGCTGACACGTCCATTCCCTTGGGAACCCCTTCCATGAGAATGTTTACCGTTTCGTGAAGAAGACTCCCGGAGGATATCAGTATAAGGACGCCTATGAGAAGGCTAATGACCGGATCGATCCAGAAAGCGCTCGTCCATATTATAATAAGACCCGCCACCAGCGCTCCTATCGACCCAAGAGCATCCGACAGAACATGCAGAAAGGCGGCCTTGACATTAAGGCTTTCTTGACGCTTCGAAAAAAGGACCGCCGCTATGGCGAGATTCAGCACCAAACCCAACGTGGCAACCGAAAACATGCCAATTCCCTCTACCGGTCCTGGAGTAAATATCCGCTGGATCGCTTCGTAAAAGATCCATACCACTATTGCCCAGAGAGCTATGCAATTTAAGAAAGCCGCAAGGATTTCCGCTCTTCTAAATCCGTATGTGAGCCGATCATTCGCATTACGTTTCCCGATTCGAATCGCAAACCAGGAAACCCCAAGCGCCATTGCGTCGGAAAACATGTGTCCAGCGTCGGCAAGTAGAGCCAAAGAGTTAAATACGATCCCACCAATTGTCTCGACAACCATGTATACGCAAGTAATCAGAAAAGCGATGGCAATGCGGGCTTGCGCTCGATCTTCAGATTTATTGGCGGAATTTTTATCAGAGTGTAAATGTCCAATTCCCATAGGCTCCACTTCCATTTAACGATGATTCAAGCAATTACCACAAAAAATGTCCACTCGGCAATATACTCACCTATTGGCGACATCCCTAACATTAATTCATTATACGGAACCCGACTGCTCCATGTTTCTAAAAACCTGTCCTTAGCTAGATTTATTCTTTCCTTTGTTGACGCAGGTTGGGGGCATTTGTTACATTCAGGCTGCGGGAATCTACACATTAAGTCATGGGAACATCAACTAGTGGATAATCTGACCCTTTTAGGTGTAGCCATCGCTTTGGGCATGGATGCGTTCGCTGTTGCGCTCGCTGTTGCCAGTGGTCTGATCAATGTCACATTCAGGCATATTTTCAGGCTTACCTGGCATTTTGGACTATTCCAATCACTGATGACGTATGTCGGCTGGTTGAGCGGAGTAGCGATTTTCGATATGTTCTGGGGACTGAACGATTGCATTGCCTTTGGACTCTTGACCTTTATCGGATTAAAGATGTTCAAGGAATCTGGAAGTGAGGAAGAGCGCCTTGAAGGATTTGACCCAACTAAAGGATGGAGTTTGGTAGGTCTATCTGTCGCCACCAGTTTGGACGCATTGGCTGTAGGTATCTCCTTCAGTCTCATAGGCCAAAAGGACATATTGTTTCCCGTGCTGCTTATAGGATTTATTGCATTCGTAATGACTCTGCTCGGAATTCAACTTGGCAATCAAGCTGGAAAACGACTGGGCAAGTGGGCGGAAAGGATAGGAGGAGTAGTTCTGATTATAATTGGAGTCAAAATCCTCATTGGAAGCTTGTTATGACAAACGGACCAAGGCAATTTATTGATCCCATTGGAGGTGATCGGAAATGATAGTTGATTTTCAGATGAACAGTCTCACAACTGTAACCGAATCAGGACCTGGCACATGGTCAGTGGAGTTGACTGCTGGAGACAATTTACTAGGGGTCTCAATAAATCTGGAAATTAAGGCCCCAACACTGGATATCAGGAAATCACTCATTACTGTCAAAAGAGACGTTATGGGAGTAATTCCGGAGATGTCTTCATTGGCTGAGAAGCTCGTCGGCGTGAGAGTGGGGCCGGGCATGACAAAAATTGTCCGGGAACTGGTTGGAGGCCCCAAAGGATCCGACTGGATCTCTGATCTTGTGCTGGAAGCCATGGAAATGCTTGTTAACGCCATAACAGTTCAGGAACTGGAGAAGGCGGCTATTAAAGGAGGTGAACAAATCAGAGCCTCCGGCGACGGCCCAAAAATATTTCTCAACGATGTGGTCATCGGCCCAGAGATGATCAAAGTCCTTGGAGCCAACCCCCGGCTGAAAGATAGCTGCGCCGCTTTCCAAAACATCGACTAAGGGAGGAACGAAAATTGGATCTAAAAAGTATGCCAATATATTCCAGGATGAAGTCATGCGGGGTTCAAAAACAGGGAGAATCACGAAGAGTGGTTTCCGGCGTGCTGGAAGACGAACTCTATGCAATGCAATGTGAAATCAGTGTGGATTGGCCCAGTCGGACTATCGAGTCAGTCCAGGCTAGAATCAAGCGATTCACAACCGTCAGATGCGTTCTTGCCGAACCTGTTTTCCTTAAAGCTGAGGGTTGGAAGATTGATTCGCAGGTTGAAGGAAGAATCAAGAAAGAGCTTGGCCGCAATGGTTGCCGACATTTGGCTATATTGATGGTCGACAGCATAAGGAGCCTGGTTCGAGCGGAACTTGTAAGAAACCTGACTTCAGAGCTACAGTCAAATCCGGACCTGGATGCTGTTAACTTTGTGCGAACATTTTTTCTGGAGAACCCGGAATTGAAAACCATAATGAAACTTAATCCTGACAATTTATGAGGTTGGTAAACCCATGAAGATAGACCTTCATAATCATACTAGCGCGTTATCACCCTGTAGCGAGATGACTCCCGATGAAATGATGGTGGCCGCTGTTCAAGCCGGCCTCGATGGAATCTGTCTGACTGAGCACAATCGGGTCTGGAGCGCTGAAAAAGCCGATGAACTCAGCCAGAAGTATGGAATAGCAGTATTCAGAGGCATTGAAGTCACAACAACCGGAGGGGACATACTTGTTTTTGGAACTGAAACGGAACCTGAAGGGTTGTTAACGCCCCAACAACTCAAGAAGATTGTTGACGCTGAAAATGGCCTTGCCATAGCGGCTCATCCCTTTCGAGGATTCCTGCTGTTTGGCTTCGGCATGCTTCAGATGAATGTCAGCGACGCTCTTGACAATCCGACACTATCACAAGTGCATGCGGTAGAAGTATGTAATGGGAAAGTGACCGATGAGGAGAACAATTTCGCTGGGCAGGTAGCGGACGCTTTAGGTCTCATAAAGGTTGGCGGAAGCGACGCTCACTCTGTTGAAGCTGTCGGTACTTGCGTTACCATCCTACACAATCCTGTAAGCAATGAGAGAGAATTGATTGAGGCCATCATGAACCGCCAGTTCTCTCTGGAGCGGGCAAAATAAACTTCGTTAACCGGCCTCCGTTAGTTTGAGAGGAAAAAAGAAATGGAAAATGAAAAGATCAAGTGGTCCGAATGGACCAAGGGGATGGAACGTTTCTTGCGTTTAAAGTCTTTTCCCGTAGGATTGAAGTTATTGGAAACCGAGGAAGAACTCAAATCCAACAAATGGTTGAGACGTCCAACAGAGAAGCTTTCCCTTTGTCAATTGATAACAATAGTAAGAACTTTTGACTGGACTATTGGAGGAACCGCTGACGACCTTGTCACACAGGGATGCGCATCTGTCCTTGGTTTGTCTGAACTTGACCCGTTTGTAACAAGTGGTGAAATGCGGAGCAAGGTCTGGTTGGAAAAGCAGGAGGACGCTGCTTATTGCGAATCAATCATACAACGCATACCATACGGCAAGTATAAAGCGTTCATGTTAGCTCCGTTGGCATACGATCCGTTTGAGCCTGACATTACGCTCATTTACGGAAATCCGGCGCAAATGTCCCTGATGATAAATGCGATCCAGTATGACAAATTTAAAAGGCTCGTTTTTTACTCAGTGGGGGAAACATCATGTTCAGATGTCATAGGTAGATGTTTCCTAAATCGTGAACCAGCTCTATCAATCCCCTGTTATGGTGAAAGAAGATTTGGCCACGCGTCTGACGATGAGCTTGCGATAGGGCTTCCGCCCGAAGATTGCGGCAGGATACTAAAGAATCTTGACACTCTTTTTCGGCGAGGCATACGATACCCTATCTCGCAATATGGGGCACAGGTTGGCCCATACCAAGCTTTGGACGCGGTTTACCATTTTTCTATGAATCAGGGTTCAGAAAAATAGCTGTAAATCCAAAAAGTTCTTTTGGGTAGTTTAAAGCTGTTAAGAATTTCCTTTCAGGTTGAGGACTTTTCTAACGAGATTTTTCTCATGCTCGAAATCGGCGATTCTTTCTATCATAATCTTCTGGGCCATTACCGGGCCGGCTCCATGCCATGTTCCAACACCATGCTGTCCGGCCGTCCAGTTTTGCAGCAACTTGTGCGTCTTTAAAATATCTTCGGTGGGGCTATCAGATCCAAAGCTGAAAAACTCCTCAACATAGCGCTGTGTTTCGGGATTTTTCAGTTCTTTTAAAGATGGCATTGTAACAATAAGACCACCGCCGATATCACCAGCCAGAGCCATAACCCGCCAGAAGGCGTTGCAAATATTGAGCTTTGAGACATTTCCCATCAATTCATCAGGTAAGAAGACTCCGGATCCGACAGGATCTTCTGTCCCCAAACGAGCCGCTGCCAGCCCGCAGGCCCTTCCGGTCTCCCGAAGCACTAGCATCTCGGTCAATTCTTCGTTGATGTGCGGAACCTGTTCGAGTCCCTTGTATTCCTGAATAAGTTTGCATGCCCCGATGATTTGATTCATGAAGCCAACTTTACAGGTGCCTCCACACGTCATCCGATGTGTGCGAGCAAAACGGGACACAAGATTCCAGGAATATGGGGTTTCGCCACAGTGAAAAACCCTTTCCCAAGGTACGAATACATTGTCAAAAACAACCATGGATGTTTCGCGCTGTCCAAAAACGGGATTGCCAAGTTCCTCCAGACTCTCAGCCAAATCTCTCTCTGCGGAATATGGCGAATACTGACACACGTAGGTAATTCCCTCAGCGTCTGAAGGAACGGCAAACGCTACAGCGTAATCAGCCTCGTCTTCAGTCCTTGTTCCCTGCGGAAGAACAACCAGTTCGTGACTGGCGTAGGCTCCGCTGATGTTAATCTTGGCGCCTCTAACGACAATGCCCTCTGAATTCTTTTCAACCACTTTCAATGCCAGGTAAGGGTCAGGCCAATCGATGGCTCTTTTCATGCGGTGACCTCTCGGCTCCGTCAATGCCCCGGCTACGGACAGATCTTCGCTCTGGACCATTTTGAGATAATCCAGGAATCTGGGATGATACTGTGTGCCCAAATCACGGTCCATTTCCCATGTTGTTGACGCCAAAGAGTGAAATGCGTCATATCCTGCGCATCTGTATATACACGTACCCAAATTTTCGGCTGTGAAAGTTCCAGCTTCAGCTTTGGCCACCAGATCTTCAACACTTGAACTAACGTGAGTGTAACGGTTGACTGTGTCATTTATGAGAGGCGAATAGCAGGTCATTATCTTTGAATATTCCGGATCCAGCGCCCATGCGTAGCTGGCTTTGTTAGACTCGAAAACTGTCCGAGTGTTAGGGTTCTCAAGAACGTTTTCAACTCGTTTCCCGTTCATAAATACCCTGGGTGTTCTTTTTTTTAGACTTGCTTCAAATTCTTCTGGTGTTTTTAGCGCCATGATTTAATTCTCCTAATATTTTGGCAATCCATGAAATTGTTCTAAACAGAAACGATAAGGCCCAAAAAGCAAGAATATGACTCCAATCAAGAATACACAATATCCTCTTGTTTGGGGTTGATAGATCCATCCCGCGTCCTGAGGGCAAGAATGAGTGCTCCCACATAATTGGCGCCGGCGGTTTGTAACACTTTTGCAACTTCAGTTATTGTCGCTCCAGTCGTAGAAACATCGTCCACGAGAAGAACCCTCTTTTGGGACATTGAATTTCCGTTTTTTACTTGAAATGCGTTGGTGAGGTTTGAAAGCCGTTGGGAACGCGACAGCCTGGCTTGAGGCTCCGTGTTTCTAGTCTTAATCAAACTCGTTCTGTCGAGAGGAATTCCTGTTGCCTTCGAAAGTTTCCGGGATAATATGACGGCCTGGTTAAATCCGCGGGTCATCAAACGCCTTTTGTGAACAGGAACAGGAAGAATCACATCAAAATTTCCATCGACATAATATCTATCGAAAGCTTCAATTAAGAACTCTGCAAGAGGTCTGGAACTGTAGAGAAACGCGTTGAATTTGAATCGTGTTATCGCAGCGCGCACTGATTTTTCATAATATAGACCATATCTGGCCATGTCGTAAGCCGGTGGACTTGAAAGACAGGCTCCACATACAGTTGAATTCTCATCTTCCAACTTCGTAAGAGGCTTGCCACAGACCTCACATATCGGAGGCGTCACCCATCTCAAAGAAGTTCGGCATTCGTTACAAACAGAGGTGGAGCCCGTCAGATTTTCAGAACCGCAAAGCAGGCAGAGATCGGGTATAAAAGCGGAGGAAACTGAATTGAGAATCAGGGATAACGTCTCATGCCACATCAAGACTTGCTCCTGAATACCCTTGAGGATTTTCAGCCTCATTCGTCGCTGGCGCCGGTCTGAATTTGGCTTGCGCCATCGCCGAATGCCCTATTGAACCTGATCCAAGTAAATTTGTCACATTTGCCATATATTCCCCCAAAACTGTGATATTAGTCAAACGAATCGCAACTGTATTTGGAGTTCAATTTGTCTCAAGTCATAACACTAACCACCGATTTTGGCACAAAGGACGGATATGTGGCGCAGATGAAGGGCGTTATCCTCTCCATAAATCCGGATGCGCGAATTATTGACGCCACCCATGACATAGAGCCTTTCTCATCAAAGGAAGCGGCTCTGGTCGTAAGCGGGTTCTTTGGATATTATCCTGAAAAAACTGTCCATGTGGTCGTAGTGGACCCAGGAGTTGGTTCCGATAGACGCTGCATAGTAGTCACATATAAGGGCCATTTATTCGTTGGACCTGACAATGGAGTTTTCACACCGTTCTACATGGATGGCTCAACTTTTCATGTAAGAGAAGTCACAAATCCTTCATATTTTAAACCCTTGCCACATCCAACCTTTCACGGAAGAGACATATTTGCTCCTGTCGCCGCATATCTGTCAAAAGGTAGCCGTTTTCAAGACATTGGACCAATTGTTGATGACCCAACGATTCTTCCTTTTCCTGAAGTTGTCTCAACTGATTACGGCCTGAAAGGGAAAGTCATATACGTCGACAGATTCGGCAACCTGTGGGTCAATATCAGATCCGAGATGCTCACAAAACCTATTGAGAAAATTGATATGGGTTCATTGAGTATCAAGACATTGCGCAAGACCTACCAGAATGTCCCTGATTACGATCCAGTCGCCCTAATTAACAGCTCTGGCTTCCTGGAGATAGCTATAAACAAAGCCTCGGCATTCAATAGATTTGGCATAGGGGAGGGGGCCAAGGTCAAAGTCATCTGGAGAAGTGACAACGTTGAAGATCATGAAATGCCATAACAATCACAACCGTCGGCCAGCAAAAGCCTAGGATTGGTCAAATCGCATCATTGATTTTTTGTAAATGTCTTCGATTAAGTATCGTCTGAACATTACCACCCAATATTTTGGCCCTTAGCTCTCCTTGAATATTGGCCTGATCCAGCATTCGCTCATACCGACTAATCCCCAGTAAAGGGAAATCAGTTCCCAGGAGCACTTTGTCCTCGCCCAAGGATTGAACCGCGAGGGAAAATATCCGGTTGTCATAAAGAAAAGGAGCCGCTGCAGTGTCTACGTAAACTCTTTTCATTTTAGGACCTATTTCTGGCATGAGAGAGTAAATGAAAAAACCTCCGCCAAAATGCGCCAAAATAAAATCTATGTCCTGAAAATCAGAGATGGTCTCAAAAAGAGCTTTGATGTCCACAAAGACCTTGCCGGGATAATCGTGCCCAACTGGTTCATTTACATGAATCATGACTGGAACACCATGATGCTGGGCTAAATCGAGACATGGCCTCAAGGCTTGAAAGTCAGCGGCGCCCCATCCGTTTCTGTACATAGCCAATTCTCCAAGACCTGCAAATCCTCCGGAAAGAGTCCGACTGGATTCTTTGTAAGCCAATTCAGGCTGTAATACTGAGAACGTGGCAAAGGGGACGATCCTATCAGGATATCTTTCGTAAAAATCCCATATCTCATCGTTATTTTTAGAGGCGATTTCATAGTCTGCCCAGGGGAAACCGAATACGATCGCTTTGTCAATTCCTGAGCCATCAAGATAATTGATTATTTCCTCAGGAGAAACAACCTTGGCCTTGGCAGATGAAAACAGCGAACCAAAAGCTTTATCTTTGATAACGAATTCTGTCCGGTCGACCTTGACCTGACGAGGCAGCAGATGGATGTGACAGTCAATTATCATGTTTCGATATACCCTATGGTTGAATTTCCCCCAATATTAGAATTAGAATCATGCCTTGGCAAGACTCTTTGGAGTGATATTTTTTAGAGCCGAGCTTGACAAACAATTGTCCATAATTAATTATTTGACACGACAACAAATGTGGCAAACTATTAATAATTATCGCGCAATGGTCTCTGCCGATTTATCAATTACAATTAAGCGGGTGTTTTGTATCGAGTCACTCCTTACTGACAACAGGTATTAAAAATGGCTGATAGCGATTATTATTCGGTTTTGGGCGTCAAGAAAGACGCTTCGGAAGGGGATATAAAGAAAGCTTACAGGAAACTTGCGAGAAAGTATCATCCTGACATTAATCCGGGCGACAAACAAGCCGAAGAGAAATTCAAGATTATATCCCAAGCTCACGAGGCATTGTCCAACCCTGAAAAGAGAAAAATCTATGATGAGTTTGGTGAGGAAGGCCTCAGGACCGGTTTCGACCCTGAACAGGCTAGACAATACAAAAATTGGACACGGCAAACCGGTCAATCTGGAGCAAGGGGCTTTGCAGCAGGGTTTGGAGGTGACACTGCTTATGATACCGGAGGCTTCCGATATTCGGGCTTTGAAGACGTCTTCTCCGATCTTTTCGGAGGAACTCAAAGCTCTAAAAGTCCTGCAAAGGGTAGGGACGCGGAATCCACTCTAGATCTGGATTTCAGCACAGCTATCCACGGGGGATCAAGAAGAGTGACTATGCAAACCAGCAAGCCGTGTCCGGCCTGCGGTGGCTCCGGACGAATCAGCCCGGTCAGTGGAGACGTATGCCGCACTTGCAAGGGAACCGGACAAACTGGAGTGGCCCAGGGACCGTTACAATTCAGCAGAACATGCCCAGACTGCGGCGGAACTGGTAGGGCGGGGGAAGTCTGCAAAGAATGTGGAGGGTCTGGATTCAAGTCTTCTACTGAAACAATAGATGTTACCATTCCAGCCGGTGTAAAGGATGGATCAAAAATTAGACTTGCTGGTAAAGGATCACCAGGAACCAATGGCGGCCCCCCTGGTGATTTATATATCATAACGCGCGTGTCGACCCATCCTTTTTACAAGAGAGATGGAGATTCTCTCAGAGTAGAGCTACCGGTGACCGTTAGCGAAGCAATAAATGGGGCGGATATTCCCGTGGACACACCTACTGGAACGGTGCAGCTTAAAATTCCCAAAGGAACAAGAGGGGGCCAGCGTTTTAGACTCAAAGGCAAAGGAGTTCCCAACCTGAAGACCAAGGCGCCAGGTGATATGTACGTAACCATTCGAATTCAGGTTCCGGAAACCGACGCTGAAGAAGTAGTCGCCGCAGCTCGAACCCTCGACCGTTTTTATAAGGGTGATATCCGTAAATCTATTAAGCTCTGATAATGTTTTATCAACCTGAGCCGGCCGATTTTCCAAGGTTAGACAATCGTGACGTGCTTGGAACAAAAGATCACAAAATTCGAGATTAAAACATGGACGAAAATTACTACCGTAAGCAGCAGGTGATTGAAATCTTCGGGGTTCAGGAAAGTTTCCTTGATGAATTGGAACGAGAAGAACTCATCAAGTGCGCTATCGTGGAATGTTGCCAGGAAAAGATTTATTATTTGGATCAGATCGAACGGATCAGGATCATTTCAAATCTGGTAAATGACCTTGAGGTGAATCTGCCAGGGGTTGAAGTAATCCTGGAGATGAGGCAAAACATGATCACGATGCGACACCAGTTTGACCAGATTCTAGAGGCGCTAGTCAAGGAGATCAAAATCAAGTTAACTTGAGAAGTCTGGCGATGAAGATTCTAAATTCAATCTTTGCCAAAGGCCCTGATTGTTCAGGAAAAAGTAATACCACACAATAAACTCCGCCTGTTGGAGTTCTCTTGGAAAGACCTGGACGTGTTGCGCCAAATATTTATAACCGTGGAATGGAGATGCAACAGGCGGAAATACATTAATTCCATTCGACTGACTGTGGCCATCGTTACGATTTTATTTCTGAACTGGTTTCCTTTCGAGAATTTTGCACTTGGGGAATCAAAGAAGAATCTTGGGAGCGCGGAACATGAGGATCCCTCCAAGAGGATTGAATTACTCGATCAACTTCTTCAGGAAAAGGGATTAACGCCTCAAAAACTAGGCTCTTTGTATTTTCAGCGAGCCCTTGCCTTTAAAGAAATCAAGGATTACTTCCGGGCGCTGGAAGATTTAGACATTGCGATGAGTCACACTAAACGACTTCATGATGTATTGATCGAAAAGTCAGAATGTTTGATCATGGTCGACCAACTGGATCAGGCTTCCCTGGCATTGGAGAATTTCCTGCTTACCAGACCGGGAACTGCTAGGGCATATACATTGAAGGGCATGGTATATGAAAGAACTGGGGCGTATTTTAAAGCAGAGGACGAATATACTCGAGCTTTGCTCTACGATCCCGGTTTTTTCCCCGCACTGGAAGCCAGAGCCAACGTATTCTTGAAAGAAGGTAAGCCAAGGAAAGCCCTAGAAGATTTGGATATTCTTACAAATCTCCACCCGGAAAGGGCTGATGGCTTCATTCTCAGGGCAGATGTCTATTCTAAAATGGGAAATTATCCGGCAGCCTTGGCCGATTATACCAAAGCGGAGGTTCTCCGCCCTGATGACGAGAAATTGCGAAGGAAGAGGGTCATAATATATTTAAAGATCAACCAACCAGAGAAGGCCCTTGAATTATTATCTAAATTTCACGATAGTCAGGATGATATAGAGACGTCGCTACTATCGGCCAGAGCGCACATTCTTTTGAGAAATTGGAAGGACGTGAAGTCTATCCTCGGACAGGTTGACAGAAAATGGCCCAACAATGCTGAGGCAAGATTATTAAGAGGGGCGCTCAACAGCCGGGAGGGGAATCTTGATGATTCATTGGCCAATTTCAACTCAGCGATAGAACTCGACGCAAAACTGGTGGAAGCTTATAAGGAACGAGCAAAGGTTCTCATCAAACTCAAAGAATACGTAAGGGCGGTAAATGATTTAACCACAGCCTGTGAGATTGACCCGGCGGACGTTGAAATATATACATTGAGGAGTGAAGTTCAGTACCAACGACGAATGTACAACGCAGCGGAAGTCGATGTTGACCGAGCTTTGGAAGCTCTGCCTGACGATCCGAGGGTAATCTACAACAAAGCGTTGATTTATCTCCGAACGGCTGAATTTGAGAAGGCATCCAAAGAACTTGACCGAATCCTAAAACTGAAACCGGAGCAGGCGAGATCTTTAAGCATGAGAGGCGTTGCGAGATTTTTTTTGGGAGACCATGAAAATGCCATTCATGATTTTGAAAAATCCGTCTCTTTGGCCCCCACAGACCCCCTGGTTTTAAACAATCGAGGTTTCTTTTATTTCAAAGTCGGGAACTTTTCAGCAGCGAAGGCTGATTTTGAAACGGCCCTCGACTTCTCGCCGTATTTTGTCGACGCCAGGAAAAACCTTGATCTAGTGGGTTCTCGGCAGCGTGAAGGGAATTTAATACTTAGCCGGGAACCGGGGGTTAATGCTACAGAATGAAATATAAGGCGATCTTGGCGGACCTCGATGGGACACTCTACAGAGGTTCCGTGTTAATATCAGGAGCTGAAACAGTCTATCGAAGACTTGCCAATTTGGGCGTTCAGTGGTTGTTCCTATCGAATAACGCAACTTCTATGGCGGAAGATCTGGCTCAGAAAATTACAAATCTGGGGTTGCCAGTCTCAACGCATCAGGTCATAAACTCGGCTTCAGCTCTTGTCCGGGAGATTCGGAAGAACTTGCTAGGGGCTCCTATCATGGTGGTTGGATCCCAAGAACTGAAACGGGGTGTGCAGTTAGCGGGAGCCAAAATTTCTGACAGCTATCTGGACGCTCAAATAGTAGTGGTAGGGCTTGACAGAGAATTCACTTATGAGAAAATGAAACTAGCCCACAAAGCGATTCAAAGAGGAGCTCTGTTCTGGGCAACGAATCTGGATCCTACTTACCCGGAAGCCGATGGACTCAGCCCAGGCGCCGGTAGCGTCGTATCAGCGATAGCTACAGCGGCGGGTAAAGAACCCGACCGTGTTTTTGGGAAACCTTCGACCGACATGGCTGACATTGCTTTGGAACGGTTGGGAATTAACAGTCAGGAATGCCTTGTAGTGGGAGACCGTATGGATACAGATGTAGAATTTGCGATCAGAGCGGGAATGTTTTCAGTTCTTGTGCTTACCGGAGCAACATCTCTGGAGGACATTTCGAGATATGCTTTTTCACCAGGATACATAATCGAGAGCATTGCAACGTTAGAAAAACTTTTTTGATTAGACTAGACATGATATCCCTTAACCTGAAACTCAAATGTTAGGAGATTTAAAATTGTCTGAAAAAGAAGCAATTGAGCAGCTTTATGAAACTCTGAAGAAACTGCAAGAAGCCAAAGGTTATTATTTCAACAACGATAGAGAGAGGGTTTTTGACCTTCTCGAGTCCCTGATAAAAAACAAGAACAGGTACGGACATATGTCTTGTCCATGTAGACTGGCCTCGGGAAACAGGGAAAAAGACAAGGATATCATATGTCCATGTGTTTATCGGGAAGCTGATATTAAAGACTACGGAAGCTGTTATTGCGCTCTGTATGTTTCAAAGGAATGGAACAACGGAGAGGTCCCCAAGACATTTGTCCCTGAGAGACGCCCATTGGAACTGTTTTTCTCCTAGCCCTTTGTTTCTGAGGGGATTCAAAGCTAGGAGCGTAACGCTCCTAGCTATTAAAGGTCAGGTTTCTTCTGTCCTCTTTTGAAAAATCAAAGCTGAGAGCCATGACATCTTGATTCTGCCTATTTGTTCAAACAGTATTTCTCAAAACGCTTCTCAACTTTTGGCCAATCAATTATTTTGGCAAAATTATCCACATACTCGGCTCGCCTATTCTGGTACTTTAAATAATAGGCATGTTCCCAAACATCGCATACCATTATGGGCATGCATCCCCAACTTGTCAGATTCTGATGCTTTTCAGCCTGAAGGACCAACAGTTTTTCACTGAACGGTTCCCATGCGAGTACTCCCCATCCAGAAGCCTCTACAGTTTTGGAAGCCGCTGAGAATTGTTTCCAAAAAATATCATAAGACCCAAAATCTCTTTTTATAAGCACATCAAGTTTGCCGACAGGTTTACCGCCTGCATTCGGCCCGATCGTACTGAAATAAATCCAGTGTAGTATGACTCCTGAAGCATTGAACGCCAAATCTCTGCTCACTTGCTTAATGCTATCGAATGAACCAGACTGACGTGCCTGGTCCAAAGTTTTAAGGTCCTTGTTCAATCCTGCCACATATCCGGCAAAATGCTTGTCATGGTGGATCCTCACTGTTTCCTTGTCAATGACGGGCTCCAATGCGTCTTCAGGAAAAGGAAGAGCCGGCAGTTCCAGTAGATTGACTTTTTGACTTGCTGCGGAGGTAGAGGCTAAAGCCTCGGATTCAAAAAAACTCGATAAGATCCCAAGTGCGCCAATAGCCCCAGCGCTCCCTATAGCTTCTCGCCTGCTGATTTCATGACCCATTACTACATCCTTTCTAGCGTTAAATCATTGGATCGGGTTATAATTGTTGTAAATATTCTTCATGATATGAGTTTGTTAACTTGATGAAGTCAAGTCAACCCAATTTCAGTGAGGCCCACAAGGTTTAGAGCTATTTGAGGTTGAAATCTGCAGGAAAAGTCCGATCAGGCGCTAATCATTACAGCAGAGATTACAGAACATTCTTTCTTTTTTCATGAATCAATTCCCAGTCATTGGAGGAAAGCGCCTTTGATGCAGCCATCTGGGCCGCTTCTTTCTTGTTTGGGCCTTCCCCGGCCGCAAGAAGCGTCTCCCCCAGAAAAACACCCATCCGAAATATTCTCGAATGCTCTTCCCCAATTTCATCCAGCACCGCATAAACTGGAGTTACTCCAAATAATGCCTGAGATCTCTCTTGGAGGAGACTCTTAGAGTCTTCGAAGCATGCGACATCATTGAGGCTATCCAGCATAGTTCGAAAATGGGTATGAATAAAATTGGTGGCGTCCTCGTAGCCACTATCCAGAAAAACTGCTCCAATCACGGCTTCCAGTGTATCAGCAAGGATTGAATTTCTTTCACGACAACCTGACCTTTCGTCACCTTTCCCCATTCGGATGAATTTTGCCAGATCCAGGTCCCGCATAATTATAGCCAACGAATTCTGTTTGACTAAACTTGCGCGTCTTTTCTGAAGCTCCCCTTCATCAGCTCCAGGGAATTCCAGATACAAAATGTAAGCAACAACCATATTAAGAATTGAGTCCCCGAGGAACTCCATTCTTTCATTATTATCTGTGCAGGTAGAGCGGTTTTCGTGCCAAAAACTCCTCCGAGTCAACGCATTAATCAATTTGTCATGATCATGGAATGAATAACCAATTGATAATTCGATTTCTCTTAAATCTTCAGGTGAAAATGGATACGATAAGTCTATCTCAGTACACATGCTAATTCTTCCGTATACTTATGGGCGGTGAGATCATAGTAAAGGGGAGTAACGGAGGCAAAACCCTCTTTCAAACAAAGTATGTCTACTCCCTCTTCATCAACCGAGGCAAGAGACTCACCGGAAAGCCAATAATAGGAATCTCCCCTAGGGTCTTCTCGCCGTTCAAAAGTCTCCTGGAATCTCGTTAGTGACTGTCTAGTTACCTTTAGTCCCTGTATTTGTTCCTGGGGGATTGCAGGAACATTGAGATTCAAAGCTACTCCCGACGGCAGATTGTTTTTAAGTACCCACGATGCAATTTGTCTAACAAAAGGGAATACATTTGCGAACGGGGGGTTCCGCTTGGCTGCGATTGAAACGGCAATACCCGGCACACCGAGGATAGCCGCCTCTGTCGCTGCAGAAACCGTTCCGGAATAAAGCACGTTTATGCCAACGTTTGCCCCGTTGTTTATCCCGGAGATCACCAAGCCAGGTTTCCTCGGTAACAGGTAGTGTAAGGCGAGTTTAACCGAATCCGCCGGGGTTCCACCTATTGAAAAACCATATAAAACACCGTCCTTGTAGACTTCATGAGCTTTGATGGGATCATAAAGTGTTATCGAGTGCCCCACAGCGCTCTGCTCTCTGTCAGGGGCTACTATTACAACTTCCCCAAGAGTGCTTGCAATTTCCTTGAGGCGAGCCAAACCTTCAGCATGAATCCCGTCATCGTTGGTCAGTAAGATTAATGGTCGTTCATCACTCATGGCGCAGTTCTTCGCAAGCGGTTTTAATTCTTTTGATCCCCTCGATGATCACATCTTCCTTGGTGGCAAAAGAGAGGCGGATGTGGTCATCAGATCCGAAAGGACCTCCTGGAACACATGCGACGTGATATTTCTCCAGCAAGTGAGCCGCAAAGTCACTGGACCCAAGCATACCCTTAGATCCCAAGAAATTAGAAATATTAACAAAAACATAGAATGCCCCTTGGGGCCTCACAAAAGATAATTTAGGAACTTGATCAAGGAGTTCGACCATTAGATCTCTGCGGCGTTCGAAGATATTTCTCATTTCTATTACTTCTGATTGCGGTCCTGATAGCGCCTCAGCAGCGGCGGCTTGGGCCGTGTTGCTGGGGTTGGAGGTAGATTGACTCTGTATATTGGTAGTCGCTTTCACAATTTCCATCGAATCCGCAGCCAGATAACCAATCCGCAGGCCGGTCATCGCGTATGTTTTCGAAACACCATTGACAGTAACTGTACGGGGTTTCATCCCCGGAATAGTGGCAAAAGGCGTATAGCTGCCACCATCAAAAAGAAGTTTATCGTAAATTTCATCTGAAATAACAAGTAGATCCTTCTTCTCAACGAGTTCGGCCAACTTTTCAAGAAATTCTATAGAATACATGACTCCAGTAGGGTTGGACGGATAATTAAGAATTATAGCTTTAGTCGCTGGGCCTATTTTGTCAGAGATAGATTCAATTTCAGGCTCAAAGCCTCTAGCCGCAGACGTGTCTACTGTAACCGGTCGTCCTCCGGCCAACGCCACCATCTCAGGATAAGAAACCCAGTAAGGGGCAAGGCACATTATCTCGTCTCCTGGATCAACGATGGCCTGGAAAATATTGTACAGGCTATGCTTTGCCCCACAAGAAACTACGATGTTTTCAACCCCGTATTTTAAGCCATAATCCTTAGAAAATCTTTCGGCTATCGCCTTTCTCAGTTCCAGTGTCCCGGCTACCGGGGTATAAAATGTCTCTCCTTTGTCAAGTGACCTCTTTCCAGCTTCCCTTATTCTGATCGGTGTGGGAAAGTCAGGTTCACCAGCCCCAAACCCTATGACATCTACGCCTTTGCTTTTGAGTTCCTTTTCTTTCGCTGATATCGCAAGTGTGGCCGAAGGCTTTAATTCGGCGGCTCTCGTGGATAGAATCCTATTCATCTTATCTCCTACCTTTGTTAGTTGTTACGTGCGAATTCCCGATCTGTGGAAACCTTTCTTTGAGAACTCTCATTACGTACTCCGGAACCAATCCTTCAGGAGAGCCTCCGGCAAACACGGTTGCCTTTATTATTCTAGAGCTGACATATAAATATCTGTGGGCGGTCATAAGAAAGTATGTTTCAATTTTTCGACTTAGTTTCCGATTCATTAGAGCCAACTGAAACTCGTATTCAAAATCTGAAACAGCTCTTAAACCTCTTATTATGGCGCACGCCTTTCTTTTTTCAGCATACCTAACTAACAACCCTTCAAAACTGTCAATTGAAATGCGCTGATCACCGTTGACAGTGTTTCGAATCATGTCTAAACGCTCTTCCAAAGAAAATAGCGTCTGTTTTTCAGGATTCATTCCCAATGCTATTACAATGTGATCAAAGGCTCCCATAGCTCGCCTGATGATCTCTAAATGCCCGTTGTGAAAAGGGTCAAAGGTCCCAGGATAAATGGCTACTTTTTTAACCATAGTCTTAGTTCGACTCCGTGTTTAATGTCACCCCTGATTTGGCAAACTTGAATATTTGTAAAAGTGAAGAGCCATACAATTTGGAAAATACCTGTTCAAAAGTCAAGGGGTCAATAATTCTCGCACTGTTTGTATATTTTGCGGTTTCAACCACTATAAATCCATCAGGCGTCACCAGATCAATAAACAGATTCTGCCGGAACAAAGTTTGTATCCAATCACTATTATAGGGTGGATCCAGAAAAATCATGTCAAATTTCGACTTTTGTCTGGCCAGAAGGGTTATGGCCTTTGTTGCATCCATGTTCATGACTGTCGCCTGAGGCAAAATACCGAGAGTCGAGCACAGGGAATAAAGATTCTGCGCCAGCTTCCTGTCCCTTTCTACCAGAGTGACCGATTTAGCCCCGCGACTTAAAGCCTCAATTCCAAGAGATCCGGTACCCGCAAACAGATCCAGCGCTTCAATTCCTGTCACATAATCCCCTATTACGCTGAAAAGAGACTCACGAACACGCTCTGAAGTAGGTCGAACTCTGGATCCTGCGCTCGCTGTTAAACGTCTACCTTTGAGGCTACCCGAAATAATCCGCACGTTCAACACCTTATTATATATACTTGTTCCAATATTTTATCAAGTTCAAGGCCACAAATTGCCATCCCTATTAACTACGCAATAATTAGAAAAGAAACAGCCATTATGATCTCCGGCATTCATGAGATCATCGGGTGTCTTTGCGTATCCAAATGATCCAGACTAATTCAATTCGAAATACCAAATATGAAACTCTGATCTAAAAAATTATAGCGTAAACGAACGCTACAAGAGTCAAACTCACTATCCTGAACCCCTGGCTCAGCGCTAGGAGTTTGGCGCCAAATCCCAGGCTGAAAAGACCGACATGTGTCGCGAATTGATGTCTAAGCGCCCTTATGGGAGTCGCAATGATAGTGCCTAAGATCAGCGCCAGCGCCGCCTGCTTGGTGTTTAAAGCTCCTTGATCCAGCAATGCCCCTGCAGTTGCCATACCAGCTCCAAATTCGGCCGTCAAAGAAAATATGACCATACCTGTGGCCTCTACAGGAAACATGCCATTAGTCATCCAAAGGCTAAAACCGGAATTGAGCCACCTGAAAAACCCCCACTGATTGAGGAGAAAAACCAACACATATATTGGAAAAGTGTACAAAGCAACCCTGTAAAATCTGGACCTGAATTTAAACAGGATTCTTTTCAGGGGTTGGTCCGGTTCCGGATGCGCTTCATCAAGCAGCGGACTCCATGACCAACAGGTATCAGGAAGCTTTAAACGGCAATATATAAGAATAATTACACTTCTTAGCATTGCCGCAATCAAAGTGACTGCCACATAAACCATTCCCGCTGCGCCAGCCAGAGTCGCAGTAAGAAAAAATGTAGTCGGCAAGTGCAGCAGGAACAATGGTAAACCTGTGTTCAGAAGATAGGTAAGGGTGACTTCACGCCGATTTATCTTGCCGTTCTCATAAAAGGTCATCAGTAAAGTGTTGGCGCCTATGCCGGATACAAAACTGGTGATAAAAACGGCCCCACTCTCATCCTTAAGATGCGCCCATCTGATGAGAGGCCTCATCCAACCGGCAATCTTCGACGTCCATCCCAATGTTTCTATGAATTCTCCAACCAGGAGACCTATGCCGAGATAAACGAACAACCTTAGCAATGGATATAGCAGAGAGTCTCTGATCAAGGCGACGGTAAGGAAAGCGGAAGACGAAAGAAACGTCGAAGCTATCAAACCTGAAATTGCGATGACTATCAAAAGGACAGGAACAACTATTGAACTAGAGGGTTTAATTTCTCGCATACAACGTGAGTCTCATAAAAATATACATTTACACAATCCGGAATTGTTGCTCGGCAGTTCATCCATAAAATTCCTATCTTTAGACCGCCGCCCCTCTATAATGATTTCTCGGTTTTCTCGAGAATGTTCCACGCACATATCGCTCCAGGTTGAAAACCTCTATCCTGGGCCAGAACGTCCAGGTATATTAGGCCCAATGGAGCTGCGGAAGGGTCTGGAACCGCTATCATGTTCCTTGTGTCTATCCCTACTATATATTTCATGCACGCGTGGCAAAGTTCGGCATGTTCAAAATTCCGATCCTCAGAAAAGATGATCTCCCTCTTTTCGTTATCGCTGTTTTCGCAAAAAGGGCACTGGGTCCGCATGTAAGACCATTCGTGGGCGCAAAACGAACACCTCAGAAATCTTCTGCCCTCTGATCCCCTCCAGAAGCTAACGGCGGGCCACGAACCGCAAACGGGACAGTATCCTTTTAACCAGGTCAGATCTTTTACAAGCGGCGAAACTTTATCTGAGAGGTTTTCAGCAAATGGCCTCGCCAATTCGAAACAGATGAACTGTAATTCCAGAGCTGGAATATCCAGTATTTTCGATAGGTCGTCTGGTTCATGCATGGCGATTGATTCCATGTATAGGACCAGTTCGTCAAAGTGAGACCCGCTTTCCTTCAAAAATAACTCAAGTTTTGATAACGAGGGGTCAAGCTTGGGGAATCCTTTTCTCATGGATGGAAGAAGCAACTCCGAAACACCTTTAACAGCATCCTTATCGACATGGATTTTTCTTTCATGAAGCACCGGTTTCCCTTGGGAGAATCCCATTGCATCAACCTTTTCATCGGAGAAATCAGGAATGGGTAGTTTAGATCTTGCTACCGCCCTATTGATGAGTAAATCCTGAAAAGCATCTATTACACCTGATAGTTGAGGTATGTCGCTTTTGATTCTGCTCAGTGAATCTTGAATTGTTTGTGTTGCCTGATGAAGCGTCTCGTTTGAGACCATAAGATTCCTCCTTGTGTTTTTCGTCGCCTAACCCAATGTTGGATAATACCTTTTACGCACAGGAAAAAAAAGCCCCTAGGTTAGATCAACCTTTGGGGCTAGATATTAAAACAAAAACCGGTTTAGGGATTTAATTTGCGGGTTATTTTCCGGCTGCAAATTTCCAGTATTTCTTGGGATCATCTGTAACAATATAGATGACCCTTACCTCGTCAGGGTTAATCGCTTGAGCCTTGGGATATTTCTTGGATAGTTCCTGGACTCTAGCCTTGACCTGTTCAAGAATTTTTGGCCTTTCACCAAAAACCATGGCCCCAGTGGGGCATGATTTCACACATGCGGGAATCATGTTGTTGGTTATGCGGTCAAAACACATTGTGCATTTGAAAAGTTCCTTGGTCTTGGGGTTTTGCCGAGGAATGTCATAAGGACAACCTTCACGCGCCGCCTCGTAGTTCAGATTTTTAGTTTTAGGAGTGAAGATTACAGCGCCTGTCTTTTCATCTTGAACAATTTCTCCCTTTTCTGATTCGGCCATACATCCTGGCGAGAGACACTGCCTGCATTGTTCAGAAAAAAAGTACCAGAAAGGGGCCCCACTTGGAACTGTTCCTTCAGAAAATCGCACAATCTTCCAGGTATCGGCCGACAGGTCGACTGGATTTTCATACGTGCCTAGATTCTTGGTTTCCGTGGCTGGAAGTCCATTCCACTGTTTGCAGGCAATCTGGCAACCACGGCATGCCGTGCATTTGGAGGTGTCCACAAGAATCGAGTATCCTTCAGACATTTTACGCTCCTCCTTCTATCTTGGTCACATTGACCATGAACGCTTTTGATTCAGGGATCATGGTGTTGGGATCTCCAACATTCGGGGTGAGCAAGTTTACGCTTTCTCCTCCATTATTGGGAACCATCCATCCAAAACACCATGGCATGCCTACCTCGTGCACGGTGACATCTCCTATCTTGAACGGTCTGAATCGTGTTGTTACAATGGCGACTGCTTCCAGTTCTCCTC
>DYRE01000502.1 GCA_020718965.1 Desulfomonile tiedjei | reverse complement strand
CCTTGTCCCCTAAGAACCGTACTTGATAGTTTCCCATCATACGGCTCAGGCTCTCTAAAGGCAGATTGAACCACCCGGCAAAATTACAAAAATTTTCAGTTAACATATCTTAATCGTTTTCTGTTCTCAAAATACACGTTCCAAGCTGGATCGAAAGGGTTTGCATCACCCCGAATAAGTCTGTGACGTTTGATCTGGAAGCAGGCAAACATCCTAAGCAAGATGGTCTTGCCGTTGTTGAATTTGCCAAAAAACTGCCATTTTCTGTTGCCTACAGTCATAAACAAGAGTGAGGCGATTTTCCTATAGCCCAAATTGTTGTGCCTTCTTCGTGCCCAGTTCCAGATGTTGCGCCACAGAATCCTGTCTAATTTGTAAAATGTTTTCTTAGAGCAGGCGTGTCTGTGGTAGTTTGCCCATCCGGTGATAACCGGGTTCAGATTGCGGATTAAAACTGCAGCCTGTGAACCCCTGTGCTTCACAATAATTTCCTTCAGCTTTTCCTTCACCGATTTGATTCCGTCTTTTGTAGGCCTGATAAGGAGTTTCCCACGGGAATACATTCTTACGTTTTGACCAAGGAAGTCGAAACCTTGTGTGATAGGGGTAATCTTGGTTTTCTCTGGTGACAATTGTAATCCTCTTGTGGAAAGAAAGTCCTCAATGAGAGGTTTTACCTTGTTTTCCAGCGTTTCCTTATCGGTTGCCGTAACAATAAAATCATCGGCATAGCGGATAAGATGGATTTTGTGCTTGTTGTTTTTCCGACAGCCGTCGGGTCTGATTGTAATACCAAACGCTTTGTCGAGCAAAGCCTCCAGTCCATCGAGGGTGATATTGGCCAGAGTAGGAGAGATGATTCCTCCTTGAGGAGTACCTTCTGAGGTAGGGAACAATTGTTTGTCTTCAATAAATCCGGCTTTAAGCCATTGTTGCAGTATCACTTTATCCATCGGGATGTTTTGCAAGAGCCATTGATGGTCGATGTTGTCAAAACATCCTTTGATGTCTGCTTCCAGTATCCAGGTGGCACTGTCTTTCCTCGAAAGGTGAATGTAACAGCGCTCCAGTGCATCGTGGCAGCCACGTTTCTGACGGAAACCGTAAGAACCTTTGTCGGCCAATGTTTCGGAAACTGGTTCCAGAGCCAGAAGGTGTAGTGCCTGATATGCCCGGTCTTTCATGGTGGGTATCCCCAACGGACGTTTTTTACCGTTCTTCTTGAGTATGAACAGACGGCGCAATGGCAGAGCTTTGTACCCCTTCCTGATAAGTGATAGGGCGGCCTGAAATTTCTGAACAGGTGTTTTCCAGAGCACTCCATCGGTTCCGGGAGTGCGTTTCCCTGAGTTTTCTGTTACCCGTTTTACAGCTAATAGTTTAGCCGAAAACGAGTGGGTAAGCATCCATTGCAGTGCTTTCGCTCTGTTGTGTTTGCCTTCCATAATTGCCTTTGCAATACGTAGTTGTAACGACTTCACATCCTGCTTCACTTGTTTCCAGTCGATGGATTTCCAGTGTTTGGGTTTGCTTTCGGGTGCACAATCCTTTTGATGGGACTTCATTTGCTTT
>DYRE01000098.1 GCA_020718965.1 Desulfomonile tiedjei | reverse complement strand
GCGACTTTGTCCTCAGCCAGGAACAGAAGGACATTCTGAACAAAATAGTTTATTCTAGCTATGCGACGGTGACGCTGTTCAGTTCCGCTCCGGTTTTTGACCGGGCTTTCAATCTTAGCGTAGGGAAAGGGTTCCCCTTCTCCGATCTTTATGACAGTTCCTGGGTGCAAAGGGCGTATGATCCCGATTTGAACAAGATCATGAAACGAGCCCTTTCCGCTCATGTCCCTGGGGCAAATCCGGGTACCGGATCGATAGGGAAGATGTCTGATGAGGATCTGCTGGCCTCGGTAATGAACGGAGTGGAACGTATATTTCCAGACTCACGAGGCAATATCGTCGGTCATGATATCCAGAGGTTCAACCTGGCGTTTCCGATAATGGCCCCAGGAAGCTCAGAAAGTATTTCAAAACTAAACGATCTCAATCAGGGGAGATGCCTTCTGGCAGGCGACTACATGATTTATCCGACGATTGAAGCGGCGGCGGAATCCGGCTATCTGGCAGCCATGAGACTGGACGAACTACTGACTCAGGAAGAATCATCAACACGAGTCAATAATCCTTGATTATTATCTCTTTGACTCGATAGCGGTTATTGCCGTTCGCTGATAGTTGGAACATGCCTCAATTAATGGATCAGCCTCCGTGGTTTGGCAGCCCAAAGCCATTTCTGTGGTAGTATCTCCTTCTGAGCCTGTCAATTGTTTCAGGATCCGGTTCGAAAGGGTTCTCAACCGGGGAAGGTAGCGGCATCTGGTGTTCCGTGGCGAAGGGAGTGTCCATGATCTTCTCATTGTAGGCTTTTACCATAAGATATTCCAGATTTACAGCGTCCAGGACATTGTACGCCAGCAAAGTTTCAAGCGCCCGGATGTTTGTTTTATTGCAGTATTCTCTCCACAGAAGGACGGCAAAATAGCCATCAACGTCTGTTAATTGGCCCCGGTCTATCCCCATCAACTTCTCACATCCCTTAAGACCTCCCTTGTAACCAAGACTGGCGAGGACAAATCTCAGATCTATGTGAGCCTGATTAAATCTGACCCCTAGGTGTCTCTCTATGGCAGGCAGGTCAAAACACTTGCCGTTATAGGTTACCAGCAATTTGTAAGCGGCGATGTCTTCCTTGAACTGGTAGAGATTGTAGTCACGAATATAGTATTTCAGGGAGGCGCCATCGAAGACTGATATTGTTGTTATAAGTTCCTCTGAACCGGCCAGGCCATTGCTCTCAATGTCGAGGTATGCTGTCGAGTCCCTAAATTGGGGGAAAATCCTCCAAACTTCGTTGGAATTAAGAGAATCGCAAAAGAATTTCGCGTTTCCGCAATCTAGTTGGAACTGGGATTCCTGAACTCCTAATTTAACTATTTGAAGATTCCTACCCACCTGGTTTTCTTTGGCAACGTCCAGCGCATCCATCCAGGATAGGATCCCGCGGGTCCACATCCTTTTTTCAGTTTTTTCTCCTATGCCATTAATGTGGCAGAAAGTGTTTCTTAGCATTGTTACTTTCAATCAAGCGCATCAGACTTTACGGAAGATGACTTTTTGGCCAGTACACCAACGAAAAATCTGAAGAAGTAGAAGATGGCTTCCATGGGTTCGAGTCCAACTCTTTGCATCATGCCCTTCAATTTATCCGGACTGAAAGCGGTTCCTATCCATATTCCCGTGGAGGTATCCGGAACAAATGCCTGGAAACCAAGAGGGCCATAGAGATTAGGAACGCCAACAAATACATTTCCGCCGGTCTTCGTAACTCTGGTCATTTCAGAAAGAGAGCGTTCAGGATTTGGAAGGTGTTCCAGAGTACTGCTGTTCCAGGTCAGGCTGATACAATCATTTCTAAACGGCAAATGTTCAAGATCCGCCACCACCGCATTCAGGCAATTGTCTCTCTGTAGAGCTTGCCGGAGAGCTTCAATGTCTATGTCGATTGCAACCGCAAGTTCGATCCGATTGTCGCAAGAAAGAATTGAGGTAGCGAAAGCCGGGCCGGACCCAGCTTCCAGAATTGAACATGACTTTTCTGGGATGGCCGTTGTGACGAGGTAATTTACAAGCTTACGGTTGAGTCCCCGTCTAAGGAAATCATAGAAACCGTAAAGAATCCCCCCGGGTTCACCTAGTTGCCATGCTTTATACCCCAATTTCAGGCCACCTTTCGGGCTACTGCCAGAATTGAACTTCCAAAAGGAAGATCAATTCTTCGCAACAGGCTTTTTTCGACGTCAACTATCCTGAAAAGGGTTTCGTTCAGAGCATAAGGTAGAGACTTGATTTCTGATCGAGGCTCATTAGATGGCGCCTTTTTTTTCCAATAAGGCTGAAGAATACGATAAGTCGCGACAAGGGGGAAAAGACCAGCGAATAGATTAGTCAATCTGACCAACTGTACCGGCATTGTATTTAATAGATCAAGCACCTTTTTTCTTGAATATCTCCTGTTGGCCATGACGGCTTTGTGATGTTCCTCCGATAGTAACCAGTCATAAGCGGGAAGAACCAGGGTCAAGATACCACCTGGCCGAAGAACTCTCCACATTTCACGATACGCCTGGGCTTCGATCACAGCCTCACACTCGAGAACATCGACAGATATCACCGCATCAAAGGTTTCATCCCTGTATGGGATGTCATTGATTGACGCCAAACAGACTCTTTCCAGTCTACGCTGCGGCCAAAAAGAAGCGGCGTGCGAAGAAATGTCAAATCCGTATGCGTCATAACCAATGTTGTCTATAAGATTCACCATATTCTGGCCGGTTCCGCAGCCTGCGTCCAGAACTACCGCATCGGGCTTCAATCCAACACGCGGCAAAGTATCCCGCAAGATTGCGTGAAGCCCCCTGAACCACCAGTAAGATGTTTCAAGGTCAAAAAGCGTCTGGTATTCGTAGGATTTCAATTACCGTACTATTCAATTGGCTCAATAACACCAATTGTTTACCTTCCTCAGTCTACTAAACCGGGTAGTGAACCAGGTCCGGGTCCTTAGGGTCAAAAGGCTTGGATTTGAGCATTAGGACTTCGGACTCATCCGTAAAACTTATTATGTGTGATTCCATTGGCTGGAAGAACACCCCCTGCCCCGGGTTTAATTCAAATTCATCTCTTGAACCGGTGACGACATCAACTGTCCTGACATAGGCTGAACCGTTGACGAGGTAGAAAAACATCACAGTTTTCTCGTGATAATGGTTTCCGAGTGTTGCTCCGGGATTCATCCTCGCCCAGTTTACAGCTTTCCATTCACCCGAGTTTATTATCTCGCGAAATAATCCTCTCTCGTCCGTTCTCTCAAAACCAGGGGGAATAATTTTATGCTCCATTAGTCGATCTTCCTCAAACGGGCTGTGAATATACGTATCACATATTGCATGCCGGTCCTGAAAAACTTCAGAATGCTGGGGGCCGACTTTGATATACCCTTGGCCCTGTCACGAAAAACATAGGGGATTTCATACACGGTTAGACCCTTTTTTCGGCAAGTGTATAAAAACTCCATGAAGTATGCGCCATAACCTGTTGGAATAATAGATACCTTATCAAAAACACAACGTTTGAGCACGACAAAACCACTATCGTAATCCTTGATTCCGTAACCAAGCACCATAGACGCAAGACCATTTATGAAACGACTTGACGCAACGCGCAAGAAAGCCCGGTCATCAATGCCTCCAGGCGCATAGCGTGAACCCACAACAATATCATACTCTTCGAGTTTGGAAATCATAGCAGGCAGGAGTGAAGGAGGCATGCACATATCCGCATCCATCCATCCAACAATTTCACCCCTGGATTCTATTACGCCCCTGTTGAACGCCGAAGCAAGTCCCCTCGTGTCAACCCTGCGAATGAGTTTAACCCGAGGGTCATCAAATTCTTCAACCAGTTGCCACGTCATGTCCGATGAATCATCGTCAACGACTATGACTTCGACCGAATCTTTTACATGATGGAATATACTTGATATTGTATCAAGAATATTTTCTCTCTCATTGTAGGTGGCCAATACAATTGAGACCCGGGGATCTCCGTCCAATCTTCACCTCCAAAAAAAAGGCGCATAATCAACTTGCGCCGTTATAAACTTTGATTGATCGGTTCTATATCAATTCTTACATTCTTTTATCTTATCGACAACTGTTTCGATGTCTTCCTGCGTAAGAGGCAAACCTGACGGCAGATAAAGACCACGATTCCAAAGATCAACAGAGACGGGACAATCGCCTGTTGCGTCAGGAAAGCGGGGATCCGATCCGTTAAAAACAGGCTGCAGGGACATGGGGCAAAAAAACGATCTAGTATCAACGCCCCTGGATTTCAATTCAGACATCAACTGGTCTTTTGAAAGACCGAAGCTGTCGTTAACCAGTACACCATACATCCAGTAAACATTCCTGGCCCATGGTTCTTCGACAGGTAAAGTGAGATGAGGCCAGTCGGCAAGAAGTTCATTATATTTCTGTCCGATCCAGCGCTTCTTCTCAACCTTACTCTCTGCCATTTCAGTTTGCGCCAATCCAATTGCAGCCTGAACATTGGTGAGACGGTAGTTGAATCCCAAAACGCTATGAACAAAACGCGGTTCCTGGAAGCCCTGGTTGCAAAGCAACCTGATACGTTTCGCAATGAATTCGTCGTTGCAGGTAAGCATACCGCCCTCCCCCGTGGTGAGGATCTTGTTTCCGTAAAAACTGAAACAAGCCACATCGGATATGCAGCCTACTTTGACTCCATTGACTTCTGCGCCATGAGCTTCAGCGCAATCCTCAATCACAAACAGATTATGTTTACGCGCAATTTTTGTGATGGCCGTCATATCACAAGGATGCCCATACATGTGAACCGCCATTATCGCCTTGGTGCGATCGGTTATCTTGGATTCAATGAGTTCTGGGTCCAGGCACCAGGTCCTTTTGTCCACATCTACAAGGACGGGTTTCGCCCCCGCAAGCACAACCATATTGGCCGACACTATAAGAGTGAAATCCGGAATAATTACCTCATCTCCCGGCCCTATTCCCAAAGCGACCATTGCAAGATGAATGGCCGTCGTGCCGCTGCTGCAGGCGATGCCATAACGCGCTCCACAATAGGCTGCGAATTTTTCTTCAAACAGGTTTATGTATTTACCGGCTGAGGAAATCCAACTTGTTTCTATGCAGTCGCGAACATATTCAAGCTCACGACCATCAAGGGCTGGTTCACAAACAGGTATCATTTTTTGGCTTTCTCCAGGATAAGTCTCATTCCGTCCTAACTTTTCCAGGACGTGACTCGTAAGTTGCGTCAATCAGTGTAAACTTTCTGTCAATAGCTTAATCCTTGGCTACGGTCAAGAAAATCCTTGATTACACGCATGACCCCGAATCTTAGTTACATCGACCAGGAAAACGTAAATTAGTTTCAGTTGTAATTATTTTCCAGATGTTTATTTTAATTTCAGCCAGAGAAGCTTCGCCGTGCCGGGACCGGGATTAATCCACTGATTCGGTATTTCTGATGTCAGATAGACTATGTCCCCAGTTTTCAACTTGTAGACAGCTTTTTCAACAGTCATCTGAAGACGTCCGGAAAGCAGATAGCCGATTTCTTCACCCTTGTGGACGAAGAAATGACATGGAAGCTTGGCTTCAGGCGCCAGTTCAATCATATAGGGCTCTGCCTGGCCATCAAAATCTATTGGTGTCATCAATTTGGCCGAAAGAAAGCCTTCCGGCATGTCCGGGAGTCGTACATCCAAAGCTTCGGACGCTGAAAAAACTATGCGTCTCGCGACATCGGCCCTGTCCTGAAAAAAGTAGCTCACATCAACCGACAGCACTTCGCCCATTTTCAGCAAAGCCGGAAGGGATGGATATATAAGATTACTCTCAATTTGAGAAATTGTACTAGGTGTGACGCCTACCAGTTTTGCCAGTTCGGTCTGTGAAAGCCCTCTCTTTTTCCTGACGTGTTTCAGTCTTAACCCAAGCTCTATCCTTCCCGAAGTTCTTCGTTCTTCTTCAAATCTGACATTTAGATCCTTCGTCCAATAAGTGTGTGGACGGTGCAGATTTTCAAAACTACGCTCCTCAGCTTTGAGAATGGTAAGTGACGTAGCTCCGCGCTTGATCGAAAGTTCTATCGCGACCTGTGCGATCTGATTGATTTGCGCCCTTAGTCTCGGGGAATGAGCGTTTTTTTCCATCATCCAATAGGCTACCGTGTTAAGTTCATAAAGCCTGGGACAGGAATGGGTGTAAAAACTCAGGATGCTGTCTTCCCCTCCCCAAACCTCCTGCATGCCCGTAACACTCTCAAAAACAAGCCTGACGTCGCCCTCCATGGGTTCGTGCACACCGTAAAGAATTTCCATCACATGCTCAGGTCTGCGGGGATCGTCCACTCTAATGATTCTGCATGGCCAATCGGTCTTGGACTCATAATAGAACTTCAAAAAAATATCGGACCCGGATCCCTTACCCCATGTAAAGCAGTCCAGGATCGTTAACTGGGGATTTTCCGCCAGAGACCCCAGTTTCTCAAGCAGGTTTCGTGGAGATCTGTCAAAACTCACGTATATTACAGGTTTTCCCTGCGACTCGGATGACTGGATAAAGTTGAGACAAAATACTGACGCAAGGCTTCCCGCGTCATCATGCCAAACCACGTTGTCTCCTATAAACAGTCCGCCCAATAGACGATCCAACTGGCTAACGCCCGACGCGACTCGCTGTTTTTGAGCCAGGGACATTTCACACCCCTTTAAGGCTGGATTCAAAGTATTAGAGACTGAAGCTATGAAAAAGATTACTATGTGTCAAGTTAAGTCGGACACCAGGTTAAACTCATTGACGGAGACATGACTCAACTGCAATACCTTGGGGTCTTTTCATAAAGCCTATTCCAAAAAGAAATGTACCATACTATTGTGTCCTCCATATATGGCCGCTGATCTCATTTCCTGGGCCACATCATGTAAAAGACTCCGCTTGCGGCCAATTATCTAAACCAGCTTTCGTCTTAAGGAGAGTTCTAATTGAAACAACAATCTTTCAAATATGTTAGAGAAGATTTTCCGCCTCTTCCTGTGAGACTTCATCACATGAGGCTATATATAAATTTCCTTGATGACTTTGTAGAAGTTACGAATGTCCTTGACGTAGGGGCCGAAAAGGACATCGACAGCATTGAACTCGACGCCAAGGACCTTGAAATAATAGATATTCGCTGGGAAAACGGGGCATTGGCTGACAGCGCGTCGGCAATCAATTTTCGATACGATAGAGACAGAAACAAGTTAACACTTATCCCGGAGAGTAGCATCGCAAAGGGTTCGAGATTCAAAATCAGGACGGTAACTCGATGCGTTCCATCTGACCACGTTCTCGAAGGTATTTATAAGGATGTCACGCCAGAGGGAGCCCCGCAACAATACATGTCGCAATGCCAGCAGTGGGGCTTTCAGCGAATTGCCCCCGTATTTGACGACTGCCGGGCGAAATGTCTTATGTATACAACGATAGAAGCCGACTCCAATTATACACACATGGTTTCAAATGGATCGATAGATCCAGGCGCAAATCCCGATGGAAGGCCCATTCCAAAACCTGGAGATTCTTCGCGACAGC
>DYRE01000501.1 GCA_020718965.1 Desulfomonile tiedjei | reverse complement strand
TTGCCTTGTGTCAAAGTATCACCCTCTTCAGGCAGATCCACAAAAGTGATTTCTCCCGCCTGCTTGGAAATGAATTCACCAGCGCCGGTAATTACTACTTCGCCGTCGAGTTTGGCCCAATAATGGTTGGTCTCAAACTTTAGATCATCCGGAAAAACGTAACCTTCAATCTCCATTTTGATCTCCTAATGCTAAGACAAATCCTATTTCATCCCAAGAGACTGGGCGAACAGACTTAATTGATCAATTGAGAAAAACTCAGCCTTCAACAATTTCCAAAAGTTCTTTAGGTTTAATCCTATTGAGTTTAAATCCTAACTGTTCCGATGTCATGCCAAGCGCCAGTCCTAAAACTTGTGGATAGTAAACCACCGGCGTCTTAAGGTCAATACCGGTTGCCTTAGTGATTTTCTTCTGTTGACCCTCGTACATTACATTGCAGAACGGACAAACAAGAACCAGCGCATGCGCCCCGGAGGCGGAAACTTCCTTTAGCTTGCGAACCGCCATGGCGTTGGCCACCTCTTCGGACATACCCAGCAAGCCTCCACCGCAGCAATCCAGAAGAGACGGATAGTTTATCACCTTTGCGCCCGTAGCTGTTATCAAATCCGACAGAGTCCTTGGTACTTCCGGTGAATCAAACCCTACGTTTAATTCTGACGGCTTCAAATAATGGCATCCATAGTGGGGAGCGAGCATTACGCCATGTAATGGCCTGGTAACCGCTTTGACAATGCCTTCTACACCTATCTCTTCCCAAAGCAACCTCATATAATTTCTGACTTTGACATTTCCATTGAGATGCAACCCAAGTGGCTTCAAACGCCGGTTAATCTTTTCACGTATTTCGGGGTTGGTCCTCACCTGATGGGCAACCTCGTTCAAGGTCCCGGCACAGGCATTACATAATGCGCAAATGTCCAGGTCCTCCCTCTCAGCCAGAGCAAGGTTTCTCGCGGCTGTCACCATCATATCTTCAACATTGAGAGATTTGAGAGGAAAACCGCAACAACCAAACTCTTCAACATCCCGAAAAGTTATCCCAAGCGCTTTTGCCGTTAGTCTTGCAGAAACCTCGTAGTTCAAATTTCGTATCGGGACAGTGCATCCTAAATATAAAAGGGTTTCCATGGAAATTACCTACTCAGAGTCTTGCGAATTGTGTTTGGTGGAAATATGGTCGGAGTCTCTTGGCTCAGTTTGGTCCGGCAGTAGAGTATCGAAATCCTCTGCATGTTCTACGATTGGAGGTAACCCCATTTTAAAACGTTTTTCGTTCTCAAATTCGCCGACTTCATAAAGTCTGCCATGTTTCTTGAGAAGTGAACGCTGCGCTGTAAGTCCAGGTGGTATGCAAGCTTCCTGAGCGGCGAGATTCTTGATTGCGTACATAACTTCTGTGAAACGTACATTCTGGGGGCACACTTCCTGACAACTGTAACAGGATGAGCACAGCCATATAAAATCGCTTTCCAGGACCTGTTTCTTCATGCCCAAGAGCGCCATCCTGATAATTTTCCGGGGATCATAACGTTTGTCTATCGGTTGGATGGGGCAGGCCGCTGTGCAGG
>DYRE01000500.1 GCA_020718965.1 Desulfomonile tiedjei | reverse complement strand
CAGCGTCACCAGCCACTTCCGGCATAGAAGAGACATTGGAACACAGCACAGGGGTCCCGCACGCCATTGCCTCAAGAATCGGCATTCCAAAACCCTCATACAGAGACGGGAACACAAAAAGATCGGCCGCGCTGTAGAGTGACGGGAGGTCTGATCCGTCCACAAATCCAATAAATGAAATGTCCTCAGTGTAATCGGACCGGGCCGCCGCCTCATAAACCTCTTCCACTCGCCCCCACGGTGTGCCGGCGAGAACCAGTTGATGGGGAATTTGGGTCTTGGCCTTTAAACGACTGAAAGCGTTGATCAGACGAACATGGTTCTTTCCTGGATGTTCTATCCTTGACACGTAAAGAATGTATGGGGAACGAATGGCATACTTAGCCTGCACTCTCTCAAGAGCCGCACTCCCGTCCTGAGGGAAATAAACTTCGAGATCTACTCCATTCGGAGTCACTACAACCTTTTCCTCAGGGATTCCGCAAAAGCTAACAATATCTCTCTTGCTGTTCTCACTCACGGTTAGCACCATGTTGAGCCTTCGTATCAAAACTGGGGTATAGCGCTTTATAAAAAACATTCTGGCCTTATCGTATTTGTCTTCTACGTGAGTACTAGAGAAATCGTGCACTGTTCCAACTGGTGGACAGGGAAGCCAGAAAGGCGCCCTTCTGTTTGCCGCCGGTAGAAACAAAACGTCGTAGCCACGCTTTTTGCAAAGCAGGGGAAGACTGAACAGGTGCCACGCGAGATTGACGAGTGGATTATGTAATCCCTTACCAAAGCAAATAGGCGTCATTTTATCTCCGGGAGGAAGAAATAGCGATTTCTCGTCCTCGTAGACTATGACTTCGAATTCCGGTCCATTTGGAATCAGGGCCAACTGCTGGAGAAGCTTGATGATGTACTGACTCAACCCGGATTTTCCGCCATCTGCGCCAAACGTGTCGATCCCTACTCGCATGATGTGTTCCCTTCCTCTTCCTGTTTGCGGAGTTTTATTCCAGAATTTCCCAAAGATGAAAATCCGGCACAAAGTCCAGCCCCCAAAAATACTTCAAAAGATATAAAAACAGAAATAACGCCAGTAGAAAGGGCGCCGATACAAGCAACGCAAATCCAATCGCCCCTGCCCAGGAAGCCTGTTTTTTTCTTGTATGCTCCTTTTGTTCCACTACAGCTCTTTTGTCCCGCCCAATGAGGAGAACAAAAAAATATCTGGCAAAATAAAGAGGAAAGGTACCTCGAATGTCGATGGGACGAATTTTCTCTGGATTTCTGACCGCCGCTATTATAGCCTCAAGCTGCTTTTGGCTAAAAGTATCTCTTACTTTGGGGTCTATCCGACGAATTATGTTGTCGGTAAATGGATCTACCGGAGTCTTGGGTTTCATTTATTGTTCCCCATCAAATGAGACGTTATTTGATCCAGGTAATCTTGAAAAGAGAATTTGCTCTTAAAATTGGAAAAGGCCATCCGTCCCATTCTCTGACAGGCGTCCAGATCTCCCAGAAGCGTGGTTAGCGCATTGGCCAGACCCTCTATGTCCTGTTCGGGTACGAGCAAGCCAGTAACGCC
>DYRE01000499.1 GCA_020718965.1 Desulfomonile tiedjei | reverse complement strand
CTACGGAAAATCAAATGCTCTACGAGACTCTTTTTTCCTAACAGCCTCTTCCAGAAGGGCATCGGCGCAGGGCTACCAATAACGACATGTCCGACCCTGTATTCTTTTACAAATTGCAGTATCGTTTTTGGGACATCCTCTCCGTTGTACGTAAAAACAATAGCCCCCAACTGTTTGGCTAGAGTCAATGTCTCAGATAGGATACTTTGTGTTCTCGAATCTATCAATGTAGGAGCCTCTGAGGGAGTTTGCACATACAGAGCGTACCAGTTTCGGTTCAATCTTCCGGCCAAACGAGAGGCGTAACGGAGCAGCTTTGCGCTGTTTGGCCCTCTAGAGCTAAGGCAGACCATGACTTGATCCGGGGCTACCTGGATTTCATCTTCAGGGTGTTCCCGTCTTTTCAGATCGATCTGGGAAACAAGTTCCCGAAGAGTTAGTTCCCTCAAAGTTTCAAGGTTGTCGCTTGTGAAAAAATTGGAAAGGGCCGTCTGAATTCGTTCCGCTGGATATATTTTACCTTCCTGGAGACGTTTTTGGAGGTCTTCGGGCGATAGATCAACATTAACGATTTCGTCGGCTTCCCCCAATATCCAGTCCGGTATACGCTCCCTAACTTTAACGTGAACGGTTTTTTCAACTGTGTCGTAAAGGCTCTCCAGGTGCTGAACGTTTAATGTCGTTATTACATGTATCCCTGCCGCCAGTATTTCCTGAACATCCTGGTATCTTTTCTGGTTTTTGCTACCGGGCATATTGGTGTGGGCCAGTTCATCGATTAACGCTACCTGGGGTTTTCGACCGAGGACAGCGTCAATGTCCATCTCCTCGAGAGTGATTCCACGGTAATCCTCTTTGCGTTTCGGAATTAGCTCCAGGTCTCCTATCAGGTTTTCTGTCTCAGACCGGCCGTGCGTCTCCACCAATCCGATCGCGACATCGATACCATCAGCTTTGAGACGATGGCCCTCGATCAGCATCTGATAAGTTTTTCCTACCCCGGCGCCATAGCCCAGGTAAATCTTGAGTCGTCCCCTGTGGGCACGACGAATCATTCTCAGAAAACTACCAGCTTTATCTTCGGCCAGTGTCTTCAAAATCACCTCGCGTCAAGTGACAAATTCACATTTAGCACATTGACTCTGGGTTCACCCAATATATAGAGATCCCTACCCTGAGTGTTGGCTTCAATTTTTTCGACTACAGCTTTTTCTTCCATGCCTCGAGCTTTTGCGACTCTGGGCGCCTGTAATAAGGCGTTTCTGACGCTAATGTGAGGGTCAAGACCGCTGGCTGAGGCGGTGACAGCGTCCACCGGCGTCTTAACGCTCAACGGCAGATTGTTTTCCGCGCGAAACGCCTCAACACGTTCCTTAATCAACTCGATCAACTTTTTGGATGTAGGCCCCAAGTTGCTACCCCCTGAACTCGTAGCGTCGTATCCCATTTCTCCGGCCATTGATGGCCTTGAATGAAAATACTTTGCGCCCGCGAAATTTTGACCAATTAATTCAGATCCGACAATCTTGCCATTTTTAACAACTAAAGAGCCATTCGCTTTTTCTGGGAATAGCGCCTG
>DYRE01000097.1 GCA_020718965.1 Desulfomonile tiedjei | reverse complement strand
ATTTCAATTGTGGGCGCAGGGCTTGCAGGCTGCGAAGCAGCCTTGGCTCTCTCCGGCCTGGCTATTTCGGTTCGTCTCATTGAAATGAAACCCGCTCGCTTTTCTTCTGCTCATAGCTCATCAAATTTTGCGGAACTGGTCTGTTCTAATTCTCTGAGATCAGCGTCCCTAAATTCTGCGGTAGGACTTCTCAAGCAGGAATTACGTCTGCTCGGATCTGTAGTGATGTATGCCGCCGATATTACATCAGTTCCCGCTGGGAAAGCTCTGGCGGTAAATAGAGAAGAATTTTCTGAACTTATCACAAAGATTGTTGAAAACTCTCCCCTGATTACCGTAGACAGAAGAGAGGCTCATGAACTGCCTTGTGATAGTGATGATATGGTCATAGTAGCTTCAGGGCCACTGACATCAGACGGACTGGCAAATGACATCGCCGAAAGGCTTGGTGCGTCGGGACTCTATTTTTATGATTCCATAGCGCCGATAGTCTATGCGGATAGCCTAAACATGGACCGACTTTTTAGGGCATCCCGATATGAAATGGGCGAAGGTGATTATCTAAACGCTCCAATGAGCAAGGACCTTTATCATCATTTTGTGGCTGAAATAAGGGAAGCGCGTAAAGTTGAACCACGTCCGTTCGAGAAAATGTCCCATTTTGAGGGCTGTTTGCCCGTAGAAGAACTGGCTTGCCGTGGGGAAGAAACATTGGCTTTCGGACCCATGAAGCCGGTAGGACTTGTTGATCCCAAAACAGGTTTGAGACCTCACGCTGTTGTCCAGCTTAGGGCTGAAAATAGCGATAGAACTCTCTACAATATAGTAGGATTTCAGACAAAGATGACCTATTCCGAGCAAGAGCGGGTGTTTAGAATGATCCCAGGTTTGGAAAACGCTCAATTTGCCAGACTGGGATCATCTCACAGAAATACCTATCTGGACGCTCCTCTTCTTCTCGATGAGTTTTGCCGGGCAAAGAAGCGCCCCAACATATTCTTCGCCGGCCAGATCACTGGAGTTGAAGGTTATGTGGAATCGGCCGCGTCTGGTTTGGTTGTGGGCTTGATTTGCGGTCTAATTTTAAAGGGAGTCGAAAGGCCGCCCTTACCACCGGTCGAGTCGGCTCTCGGGGGGTTGATGAGGCATACTCGGATGCAGGTAGGAACTTCTCGGAAATATGAGCCAATGAATATCAACTTTGGCCTGATTGAAGGAGCTAGCGGCAAGTCTGCAAAGTCTAAGAAAGCTGAAATTGCTAATAGGGCAATTGATGCGGTTCAGAAGTGGAGAAAAGAAATTGAAGAAATTGTTCAACAACCAATTATGAACCATAACTGATTGATATCAAAAACTTTTAAATGTCAATGAGGACGTACGGCGCGGAGTCTGGCGCTGTTTTGCAACTGCGCGGCCAACTTATGAGAGGGCTTGTCAAAATTGGAATACACACAACGCAAGATTCTGACGGTTACGGAGTTGACGGAGGAAATCAGACAAATTCTGGAAGGGGGTTTTTCTTCAGTTTGGGTGCAAGGTGAGATATCCAATTACAAGAAGGCGCCATCCGGTCATTCCTATTTTACGTTGAAAGACAACAACTCACAAGTAAGAAGTGTCATGTTCAAGGGCCAGAGCAGGTTTCTAAAGTTCAAACTCGAAGATGGGCTGAAGGTTCTAGGGTGGGGAAGAGTAAGCGTTTATAGCCCCAGGGGTGAATACCAACTTGTATTGGAGACTTTGGAGCCTGTTGGATTGGGAAGTTTGATGCTTGCTCTGGAACAGCTTAAGGCAAAACTGAGCGCAGAGGGACTTTTTGAAGTCTCCCGGAAGAAAAAGTTACCCAGAAATCCCAAAACCGTTGGTATAATAACCTCTGCGACGGGAGCTGCGGTTCGTGACATTATTCGGATAATTCACAGAAGGTCCCCAGGAGTCAACTTAGTAGTAAGCCCTACTTCCGTGCAGGGAGAAAAAGCGCCTGGCGAGATAATCGACGCTTTGAGCAGACTTGTAGTTTCGAATCTACCGGATGTCATAATTATTGGGCGGGGTGGAGGATCTATAGAAGATCTTTGGGCGTTTAACGATGAAACCGTCGTTAGATCAATAGGAATGTGTCCTGTGCCAATAATAAGCGCTGTAGGTCACGAGACGGATTTTACGCTTTCGGATCTTGTAGCTGATGTGAGAGCCTCCACTCCTTCAGCAGCGGCTGAACTGGTCGTCCCTGATGATCGGGAGACTTGGGATACCGTTTCCCATCTCGTCGCCAGGCTAAAGAATGGCATGTTCAATTGTCTTAGCCGAAATGTTCAAACTCTGGATGAAATCACCCGAACATTGTTGCAGCCAATGCGTAGAATTCAGGATGAGCGTTTAAGGCTTATAGACTTGTCAGAGAGGATAAAAAAGAACACTGCCAGAATCATTACCATGGCCCGTAAGGATCTGGAAGCTATATCGGTTCGTTTAAGGCCTGAGGTTTTAACACGAATCATGGAGGTTGCGTCTGACGATCTCAAATCTCTAAATGGCAGGCTGAGTCGATCAATACGAATAGCGCTGGAGGATTCCAGAAACCGCCTTTTAGGATTGGCGGCGCAGTTGGAGGCGCTCAGTCCTCTCAAGGTTATAATGAGAGGATATTCAATTACGTTCAAAGTTACGGATGGGGCATTGGTTCAGCAAGCTCAATCAGTCTCCCAAGGTGACGAGATAAGGACCCTTGTGTCGGACGGGGAAATAATCTCAGTGGTAAAAAAAGCTGGCCAGAGCAAAAGAGAGACATATGACCACATTATTGAAACCAAAAGTAATGGTTGAATTTATGAAAGACCTGGCTTCCGAAGCCGGAGCCATAGTGGCGTCCTACTTTGAGGGGCAGTTCAAGGTTGAGTCAAAAGACAGCGTTCCTAGTGGAATAGACATAGTGACCGATGCTGACAAGGCTTCAGAAAGGTTTATCATGGATCAGATCGGGAAAAATTTTCCGACACATGATATCCTCACGGAGGAAACGCCAACAGAAAGGACAGGGGCCAAATACCTTTGGATAATAGATCCACTGGACGGTACTGTAAATTTTTCGCATTCTTATCCACACTTCGGAATTTCAATTGCCCTCATGCAGGACGACGAGATTATAGCCGGAGTGATTTTTGATCCTGTCAGACAGGAGATGTTTTACGCCTCGAAGGGCTACGGAGCTTTTCTAAACGGAACCAGGATCCATGTAAGTGAAAACAAGGGACTTTTCACGTGTATTTTGGGTACAGGTTTCCCGTATGACAAGGCTGAATCCAGAGTCAACAACCTGGAGGAGTTTTGCACCGTGACTCCTCTGGCGCAGGGTGTCCGGCGATCAGGTTCGGCTGCCCTAGATCTGGCTTGGGTCGCTTGTGGCCGTCTGGATGGTTTCTGGGAACTGAAACTTAAGCCATGGGATTTCTCGGCGGGAATTGTGCTTGTAAAAGAGGCTCGAGGTAGAGTCACGGACAGACACGGAGGATCCATGGGCCTGTCGAGCCAGAGCATTTTGGCTACAAATTCTCTGATTCATGACAATTTGATTGAGATTTTATCTCGCGTCGTTTGACTGTAAAGTATTGATGGTCCTTAGGGGTGTAAACAGTTATGTCGGCGGAAAAAGTTAGTTACCCTTTATATTCAAGGGGTTCGGAGGAATTTTGAACAGCGGCCAAATCAAGGACTTTGCTCAACAGTGTGGCGCCGATGTTGTCGGTGTGGCGGATTTGGAGCGTCTCCAGGGGATACACACGAATCCTCCAGATCTGTTGCAGGGATACAGTCGTGCCGTGAGTGTTGCAATCCGACTGGCTGATGGTGTCATTAACGCTATTGAGGACAGGCCTACGCCGCTATATCAGCAGCACTACCTTAAAGTGAATGCCCTGCTGGACGACATTGCTCTTCGAATCTGCCAGTATCTCCAGGATCTAGGCTCCACAGCGCTTCCCATCCCGGCGTCCCAGATCCTGAACAAAAAGGACTGGACCTCCTATATTTCCCACAAGGCTGTTGCTATCGCTGCCGGGGTAGGCTGGCAGGGTAAGAGTCTTCTGGTAGTAAATCCTGATTTTGGACCTCGAATCAGGCTTGTTACGATATTGACAGATGCGCCGATACAAACCGACAGCCCAATAAAGAACCGCTGTGGACGATGTTCATATTGCTCTGACGCTTGTCCGGTTGGAGCTATCAAAAATGTTAGCGCTACTTCGCATTACGCGTCTCGAGAAGAGGCGCTCCATTTTCAAAAGTGTTTGGAAAGAGTTCTGGAGAATTCTCAGAGAGACTATATAGAAAGTCCCATCTGCGGGGTTTGCATTAAAGCCTGCCCCTGGGGCAGGAGTCGAAAAAGGAAAAACAGGAAACAATATTCACTTTAGGAAGGCGGATCGCTAGGTCAATAGCATGATCAAACAACCAAACGAAAGACTTATTTGGGACCTCCTGAACGTCAGAGAGGATAAACAATACAATCTGTTTTCGGTAGAGATCAATACATGCAGATCTCCTCGCACAGGTGCGCCGCATGAATTTCAGGTGCTCAAATCGGTGGACTGGGTCGCTGTCGTAGCGATTACCAAAGAGAAAGAAGTAGTCCTGGTGAACCAGTTCAGACACGGTATAAGAGATTTGTCACTCGAACTTCCTGGTGGATTGGTAAAACCCGGCCAGGCTCCAATCAAAAGCGCGGCCGAAGAACTTGAGGAAGAAACCGGCTTCACAGCCCCCGAGATGAAACTTCTTGGATCCATGTATCCTTTTCCAGCTATATTTACAAACAGATTCTATGTCTATCTGGCTGAAAATGCGGAACCAGCAGGAAATATTCATCCGGACGAAACAGAGGAGATTGAAACGGTTTTGGCGCCTGTAGGGGAATTAAGAAACTTCATAAGGGATGGAAAGATAAACTGCGGAATCATGATAGCGGCTATAGGTTTTTTCGACGTGTTTTCCGACGTGGTTTGAAATCATCGGGAGATTTAAACGTTAACTTCTTTGTGTTTCTGTTCTGGTTTCTCTTCCCCTGGTTTTTCCTCAATTAGCATGGAATCGTCTTTTTCCTTTTTTGCGGCATCTGCTGAACTCGCTAGGAGGTCGGCGTAGAAATCGGGGCCAGATTTCTCTCCACTGGCAAGAATCAGATCTTTGTCCATGTTACCGGGAGCTTCCGAAGAGGCGGGATTCTCGGATCGGCCATGATTATATGTCGGCGGCCGAGGTGTTGGAGAGTCTAGATCCAGATTTATTGTTCTTTGAACATCAGTGGCCATTTTCTGGAGTTCCCGAATCATCCTTCCCACAACCTTGGCTGTTTCAGCCAATTGGCGCGGACCTAAAAAGATCAGGCCTATCAGCGCTATAAGGCCAAATTCATACATGGAAATTCCAAACACAAGACCACCCTTTCCTATGAGCCCTCAAAAAAATAGATAACAGCAAAACCAATACTCATTAAAACAGATCCTGGAGGCATCCAATGAATTAAGTCATGAACTATATTTTCTGACAAGATATTAATGCTCATTTGGAAAATTTTCAATGCCAAGATGTCTACAATGTCTACGACAGTCGTAGACCATGACTATTTCAAATGACCACGACGGAGTTATTGAAAGATCCCACTATTTGATGTATGGGCTAGTCAATGGTTTCCCGACGCTCAAGACGTTTGACAAAAGCGCCATCGGGGAATGCGGTTCCTCAGTGAATAACGAAATTGCAATCAATATCCGAATAGGTGTGAAGTCTCTGGCAGGCCCAAAGAGGAGGTTACGATGAAAAAATACGTCAATTTGGTGATAGCTCTCTGTATCTCTTTTGGGATATCCAGCATATCTTGGGCCGATGGGCCGAGGATAAAATTTAAACAACTAAGTCACGACTATGGCAAGGTCTTTTCGGGGCAGACTGTGTCTGCGGAATTTGAGTTCTTAAACGAGGGGACAGGAGTCCTTAAAATTCAAGGTCTGTCCTCAAGTTGTGGCTGTACTAAGGCGGTAGAAGGGAGCAAAGAAATTTCACATTGCGGCTCCGGCAAGATTTTCGTTGAGTTTGACACCGCAGGCTTAAAGGCAGGGAGAAAGCAAAAGACGATCTTTGTCAGGTCAAATGATCCGGTTAATCCTGTTGTTAAGCTCACCTTGCTTGCTGATGTAGTCAAAGAGTTAAACGTTTCTCCCATGTCACTAAACAGGAAAGTTTCGTCCGTCGAAAAACCGGTTGTTTTCCCACTTGATATTACAGATTCGGCCAAGAAGAGTTACAGGATAACCGAAGTATCCACAGTGGAAGGGGAGGCTCAAGTTGAACTGGATCCATCAAGTCTAACCCTTGAACCCAGGAAGACCCATCATCTAAATCTGTTTTTAAAACTGAAACCTGATCCAAACAGGTCTTTTTACGCAGGAAGAATAAGACTGAAAACAGACCACCCTTATGAATCAGAGATAGAAATACCTTTTCTGGTCAAGCTTGAAAACTAACGGCTGTTTCATTCGGGTTCCAGCTTTTAGGCTTATTTATTTCACGAAATGACGAGAACTCGATAGGGGCTACCCTAGAGGGTTGACTTGATGTTTTCACTGAAACAATGTTCCGAAACGTCAAGTTCGTCAGCAACCCTGGCCCTTGATCTAAAAAAGTTGATTACCCGTAACGCCTGGTCAACCCCATACTTCCACATTACCACTATCAATACGGCTGCAATTGCAAACACCATGGTAGTCATGGTCAAAAGAATGTAGCCGATCCACTGTCCACCCAAGCTTCCTTCCGGCAAAGGAATAATTAACAATAACAGCAGGTAGAATGATTTGGGAAGGGGCCCCAACGCGGTAACCACTGCCTGCGCGACGTCAAGTATCTTCAGAGCGATTCTGAAAAACCCCCACACAAAACCGGTCAGACATGTCAGAAACACCATAGATCTGATTAGGAATACCCACACAGAAGACAACTCCAGCCCGGATAACAAGAAGTTCAGTTGAAAGAAAACCTGTAATTGTGAAAAAATTTCCCAGAATGTATGCATTTGGATGTTCCCTGTTCTAATTCGGTTATCAGACGAATCCGTTAAGCGCTTAGCTGACATCCAGATTGATGTCTACATATATTATATGATCGATATTAATATATAATCATTAATAGTCAATGTAAATAATTACATTAAAAGATTATTAAATTTGATTATATGCTTATAATGTAAGGCTCTTTTCCTGTAGTTTGTTTGTTGGGTTGCTGAGTTTGTGTCATTAGATTGACAATCCGTCAAAGCGTTTCTAGACTTGTGGAGCGTTGAGTTTATAATGAAGCTGCCATGAAGGGCAATTGCCCAACTACTGGAGGCAAACAAATTTGACTCTGGGGAAAACGATTAAAACCTTTATATCAATTATTGTGGTTTTTTCCCTAGCCACGGGAGGGTGCTCAAACTATAACGACGTCAGTGTTACCAAAGCCCGGAAACTTCTCAACGATGGTCAATTGGAAAAGACAATAAAAATGGCCGAGGTGATACTAAAGAAAGAGCCCGGTAACAAAGAGGCTTTTTTGCTGAGGGGTAAGGCGCACGAACGATCTGAGGATCTGGACCAGGCGTTGCAAGATTATAGTGAAGCGCTGGAAAGGGATCACAACTTCCTC
>DYRE01000498.1 GCA_020718965.1 Desulfomonile tiedjei | reverse complement strand
TATTTGTCGGTACTGTTTCCATCGCTTTTTGTACAACTTCTGTTGTGGTTGTTGAAACCATCGCCGCTACGCTTAACAGAAGACTTGTAAAGCCTTTCTTACTTTGATCTCTTTCCACTCTTTTTAATTTTCCAAATACCGATTATAATGGACCCCAAAATTTGGACAGTGTGTTAAGTTACACTTGGGAGCAAAAAAGAGGAGGACCAAGTGGAAAATTTGAGAAGGAAGCACACACCGTCATTTAAGGCTAAGGTTGCCCTGGATGCGATCAAGGAGCAGAAGACATCGGCGGAACTGGCCAGTCAATACCAGGTTCATCCCAATCAGATTCGGAACTGGAAAGCTGTGGCCACCAAGGGGCTCATTGAGCTTTTTACCGATAAGAGAAAGAACAGGGAACAGGATCGGGAAGAACTGATCCAGGAACTTTATCGCCAGCTTGGCCAGTTGAATGCCGATCTCAACTGGCTTAAAAAAAAATCTGGACTTAAGCCATAAAGAGAAGTTGCTGCTCATTGACAAGTCGAATAGAGAAATGTCCATTAGTCATCAGGCCGAGCTTATTGGAGTATCGCGATCCAGTATATACTATGAGCCGGTGGTGGATGAGCATGATCTGTTGCTGAAGCGCCTGATTGACGAGCAATACACCCGGACGCCGTTTTATGGTTCTCGTAAGATGACTGCGTCATTACGGCGGAACGGGCAGGAGGTTAACAGGAAACATGTTCAGCGATTGATGAGGGAGATGGGGATAGAGGCCATTTATCCGAAACCTGATTTAAGCAGGGCGCATCCGGAGCACAGGATTTATCCTTATCTGCTGAGGGATGTCAGTATAGCCCGAAAGGATCAGGTTTGGGCGGCCGATATAACCTACATTCCTCTTGCCCGAGGCTTCATGTATCTGGTGGCCATTATCGACTGGTGGAGCAGGTACGTCTTGGCCTGGCAGATGTCTACATCCATGGATGCGTCATTCTGTCTGGATGCCCTGGGAATGGCTCTTCAGTTCGGGAAGCCGGAAATATTCAATACCGACCAAGGCTCCCAGTTCACCAGCGATGCCTTTACCGGTATGCTCAAGGACAACGGCATTCTGATAAGCATGGATGGACGGGGACGATGCATGGACAACATATTCACGGAGCGCTTATGGCGAACAGTAAAATATGAAAACGTTTATCTCATGCATTACGAATCTGTTCCCGAAGGAAGACAGGGAATCAATTCCTACTTCGGGTTCTATAACGATGACCGGCCGCACCAGTCGCTTGACTACCAAACGCCGGCGGAAGTATATTTTCAAAGGGTAAGACGTTGAATTAAGTTTTCATGGCTTGCGGCGGGGTTACCCACAGCCAAGTTCAGCCCGTCCTGCTCCGCGAAAAGGCAGGGAGCAGAAGTTGGCTGTGGATAACCCCTGGTTCATGGAAACATTACACAGGTAAAAAACAACAAAAAAACACCCCAGGGTGTAACTTAATTTTTCGAAAAAATTGTCTTGACAAATGGGTCCACCTTAGATTCACATTTTTAATGAATAAGAATAACCCGTCAAAGGCACGCAAATCACCCTT
>DYRE01000497.1 GCA_020718965.1 Desulfomonile tiedjei | reverse complement strand
GCGTGCCGACCCCTTCCTGTTGGGCATGAGCCGCCATGATTAGAGTCATGACCAGAACTAAAGCGATTATTGTCTTTCTTTTCATGGTTACCCCTGTCTGTTAACTCTGGCATGCGGATTGATTGTGACTTCAAAGTCTGTCACGCTTTACCAACCATCCCGGTTCGCATCCTAACAAAAGATGACACATCAATACAGAATTTCCTTACGTCAATTATCGGTAATTTCGACCACATTCAATCTGGCAAACCGGAAGTCTGAGACCGACTAAATGAGAATCATAGACAAAAGATCCTGTTTCCCACCAAGGATCTTTGCAATTTTCCCGCGTCAAGGCAGGGGCCGAGGATTTCGGAAACGGGAAGTGTGATTAGTTCATTCCTGCGGAATCTTCCTATGCGGCTGTTTCAGAAGGTCACAAGTTCTTGCCATTACGGAATGAATCGCCTGGGTGTCCAGAATAATCTGATAAGTCAGTCCGTTGGTTTAAGATTCAAGGCTATGGCATGGAAAACGATCCGCCAACTCAGGCAGAGTCAATTGTTCTTTTGCAGCCCCCAATGGGGCCTTTGGGCAGAAAACTCATCCTTGATCATTCCTCTCACGTCAATCTCCCCGTGCATTCTTGTCTGATTAGTTTGAGATACCTGGTACAATTATGTTAATACCTTTTTGCTAGACCATTACTCCAGGACCGTGATAAGTTTTCGGCTCGACCTCAGCGCGGCGTATCATGTTTAGAGAAGATATCCTATCCATTTTGAGAGAATACAAGAAACAGTGTTCCAGTGATTATGGAATTGTTGAGCTGGGTATATTTGGTTCCACTGCTCGTGGTGAAGACCGTGAAGACAGTGACGTCGATGTGGTCATCCGGTTTCAAAAGCCAGACCTGTTTACCATGGCTGGCGTGAAATACGATCTGGAGGAAAGGATTCACAGGACAGTCGAAATTGTGTCATACCGTGAAAACATGAATTACTTTCTTAAACAAAGGATCGACAGGGAAGCGGTATATGTATGACAAAGAATTGGCCATTGAGATTTTGAATCAGATTTTGCAGGCTTCCTTAACAGTAATCTCCCGTTTTGAAACGATATCTGGTGTGTCTGATTTCACCGACACTCCGGCCGGTGTCGAGAAGATGGATTCAGTCTGTATGCAGCTCATCGTTATCGGCGAGGCAATAAAGAAGCTTGATAAGATAACGCACGGATCGCTTCTTTCAACCTATCGAGAGGTCGACTGGAGAAAAGCCTCAGGGATGAGAGACATCTTGACTCACCATTATGCGGATATTGATCCTAATGCAGTTTTTTATACTTGTAGAGACAAGATACCTGTTTTGAGCAAAACAATAGAAAGAATCATTGCGGACATTTCATGATTTAACCAGACTGGCGAACGCCGGCGCCTGCCAGTTCCCTCGGTCATAACCCGATGAGCCTACGAGCGATCTGTTCGCTTCCATGACCATAGAGATGGCCTCTAGTAAATTTCCCCTGGTTTCTTCCAAGGTTTCCCCTTGGGTGTTAGCGCCAGGTAACTCCTCCACAAAGCCAACGTAACCTTCAGGGACTTTTCG
>DYRE01000496.1 GCA_020718965.1 Desulfomonile tiedjei | reverse complement strand
GGTCGTCCTGAGTGCTGACACCTGTTTTCAGGTCTTCAACGTAGACACTTCCGTTCGACATGTCGGGTGTAGGGGATTCAGGTCTGACTATTCCATCGAACAGGACCACTCTGTCCAGGTATCCGTGGAACAGTCCGCTATCATAGTCATTTGTAATCAATCCTTTGGGATCCAGGATATAGTGAGGTTCAAAAAACTGAATACCGCCTGTGCCTATTTCCTCCATATCAAGGGCCTTACGCACAAGTGATCTGGTTAAAGGATATTTGGCCGCTCCACCTATCTCTGAAAAAATCATTTGGCCGTCGAGAATCTTTTGCCAGAATTCATGGGATTCTTTTCCCTGTTCCGCCGGTTCACTAGGCGGCTCTTTTATTTTCTTCTTTTTGATGTTGTAAGCCTTCCATGCGCATTTCTTCATGTTCACATGGAAACTTTTTGACCACGGTCTAACGTCCATGCTATACCAAACCATTCTGTTCTAAGATCGGCATACAAACCGCTCTTAAATAAAGTGAGAGATCGGCGCTTTGGTCGGGTGATATCTTTGCGGGATCTTCGACCTTAAACCGCTCTCTCACGGCTTTTTTTACAAGTTCTATCGCTGAGGCTGAGTCACTGATTTTTTCAGCGCAATACCCCGTGAATTTTCCCCATGTTTCGTTTATAAATTGCTCGCTCTCTGTTTCAGTAATTACCTCCGTTTTAGTCTGTGAATTTACAGGGGCCGCTTCAACCCGTGCAATTACCTGAACATCTTCTTTGGAAACGTCAATTACCGGCGCTTCAGGAGTTTCCGTTTTAGGGGGCTCCGAGGATGGTTGATGAGTTGTTTCTATGGTTGAGTAACTTGCATTCACGGCCTCTATGTCGTTTTTGGCCTGATCCATTTCTTCGTTGCTGTAAATGCCGCCAACCTCTTCAGGGAAGGCTTTTCGTAAAGCCAGAGACTCAGCGCACTTGAGCAACATTATGTCTGTCTTTGGCCCCCATAGTCCTTGTAATTGGCCGTTGTAAGTTCTGGCGTAACTTTTCAATAACGCCGTGGCTTTTTGCGGTTGAGGGAATTCTTTGTTTATCACTTCAATAGTAGCGCTAATTAATTCCAGGACCTCTTTAGGATCATATTCTTCGTGATCCAATACTTGTTTAGTGCCGTCTTTTAGACGAACAGTAAGCTTTGGATTGATCTGGCCGCCGTAATTTCCTGTTCTGGCGGCAATCAATCTCAGACCATCTATTGAAGTTTGAGGTATGACGCTTCGGTTTTTATTCTTGTCTTCATAAGGGATAAAGTATATTTGCTTTGCCTCAATATCCAAGTTTCTTCGTTTCGCCAGGCGATAAGCTGCATAAACTTCGTCTTCATGAAGATTTTTAAACACAGAGTTCATTAAAAACTTTTTTGTGCTCTCTGACAGTTCAAATTCACCCTCATTGGGTGATACGGTTGCCGGTAAATTCAAATCGCTAACCTCCATTTTTATTTGAAGCCTTGTCTTGTCTGGTCAAGTCAAATCTTTGAAATCAACCAAACACCTTATTCAAGGCGTAACTAATCAATATGACGTAGCTTAATATGAATGA
>DYRE01000495.1 GCA_020718965.1 Desulfomonile tiedjei | reverse complement strand
TTTTTGACAAAGACATAATCGACCAACAGGAGATGCTTATGAGAAGATTTCATCTGTAATCGCATTCTCTACACAGAGATGCTTTAGCGGTCGGCGGAGGCCGAATATGACAACTATAGAAAAAACAAGCGAGTCCTATTACAGATCTCTGACGAGAAATATAATTTTAATAATAGTCGGTGTGTCCGTTGTGCCTTTAATGTTGATCACGCTCGCTATCAGATATTTTTCCCAAACATCGTATCAAGATAAGGTTATTGAACATCTCCAGGTACTCAACAAGAAACATAAACAGAATATCGACAGTTTTTTGAAAGAGCGGCTCGCCGATATCTCAATTCTTAAAGATTCCTACAGTTTTGATCAATTGGCGAATGATGATTTCCTAAGAGAGAAACTCAGGTCGTTGCAAAAGAATTCCAGCGACGCCTTAGTGGATCTCGGAGTGGTCAACGACCAGGGCAAACAGATCGCTTACGCAGGTCCGTACGATCTCAAACGGGCTAACTACGCTGAGGCCCCCTGGTTCAAGGAGGCTATTCAACAACCTTTTTATGTTAGCGATGTTTTTCCCGGACTGAGAGGTATACCTCATTTCATAGTCTCAGTCCGGAGCGAAAACGGCGCGAAATGGCTACTGAGGGCCACCGTTGATTTCGACAAGTTTAACTCACTCGTTGAAAACATCAGGATTGGGGAAACGGGATTTGCATTTATCCTGAACAAGAAAGGCGAGTTTCAGACCAAACCCCGCACGGATGTTCCTCCCCGGAAGGACCCTTACCTGAGTTTTCTAACCCCGACGACCCAGGATGCGAAACACGAAGGAATAGTTTCGAATTCCAGGATTAATGGGCGGGATATTGTCCACGTCATGTCCAGACTAAAGGACGGAGATTGGGTCCTTGCTTTTCAGCAAACCGATTCGGACGCTTACAAAGACCTTTACGCTGTCAGGACCATCACCGTGTTGATATTCTTTTTGGGAGTAGGTGGAATCGCGGTTGTGGCCGTTCTCCTTTCAAAGAGGCTCGTGAAACGGATAAGGCAGGCGGACCAGGAAAAAGAGATGATGAATGAGAAGGTTATCGAAGCCGGCAAGTTGGCGTCTGTGGGGGAACTGGCCGCCGGAATAGCCCATGAAATAAATAATCCGGTCGCTGTCATGGTGGAGGAAGCGGGTTGGATGCAGGATCTCATCGCCGACGCCGGGCCGGGATCAATCCCAATGGTGGATGAATTCGAACGATCACTCACTCAGATAAAGGCCCAGGGTCTTCGCTGCAAGCAAATTACCCACAAGCTGTTGAGTTTCGCAAGAAAGACGGACCCTGTGCCTAAAAGGGTTAACATCAACGATATTGTGAGCGAGGCGATCTCACTGTGTGAACAAAGGGTACGGTCGGGCAGCGTGAAGATACATGGACGATTTGCCGAAGGTCTCCCTCCGATCCGTGTGTCACCTTCGGAGGCTCAGCAGATTTTCATAAACTTGATTAATAACGCCATAGACGCCGTCGAGCCAAAGGGCGGAACACTCGAGATCTCCACAAGAAGGGAAGGCCATTTCATAGTTGCCGACGTTGCCG
>DYRE01000096.1 GCA_020718965.1 Desulfomonile tiedjei | reverse complement strand
TAACCCAAGGAGTTGAAAGATGATTTCAGGGAATAAGCGTTTCAAAAAGCTATCCATTGTAATGTTGGCGGCTCTGTTTGTGGGATTCTACGGATTCGCCTTTCTAGGTTCTGACACCGGAAGTTTTGCGGCTGACGACCAGGCCACCACGAACAGTGAAAAACCAGTTCAGGCAGAGGAGACAAAACCTGAGTCCAAACCCGAAACGAAGGAGGTCGACAACGAAACCTGTCTAGGATGTCACAATCCGGATATCCTGAAGATGTCCAAAGATGAATTGGTTGATCAGGTCAATGTCAAAGATAAGCCGGTTCCACCGAGGGCGAAACCCTCTTTCGTTTTTGGTGAACTTAATCTGTTCATTGATGAAAAGAAATATGGTGAAGGTGTTCACAAAGATCTTACGTGCGTTTCATGTCACAAGGACATTACTGATATTCCCCATGATCAGCGACTCGCTCTTGTAGATTGCAAAGAATGTCACGAAGACTCTGTCGAGAGTATTCAGGCGAGCGCTCATGGAAAAAAGGCTGGTGTCAAGGCTCCTCCGTGCATTGGTTGTCACAACGTCCATTATGGACAGGCTCAGTCAACCTATGATAGCGAATTCAAATCGAGAGTTTGCCTGGATTGTCACACCGCTTACGGGATGAATAACGCTCAACAACACAAATCTTTACAACAGGCGAATATGCACATGAAGCTCGGATGCCTCCTTTGTCACCAGGGAGATAAACCTGGCGTGCACAATATTCCGCCTGCTAAGGCCAATACAGCGTCTTGTGAGCAATGCCACAACAAAAACTCGATCTTGTCAAAAACTAAACAGGAGCCAAAAGATTTTCTCTCACTCATTACCGATGTCCATTTTATTAACAAGGATCTTTTTGACTCTTACAGTTACGTGTTAGGAGCCCACCGGTCTCCGGCCCTGGATTTCATACTGATCATACTTGTGATCGGAACTTTAGCTTTGCCTATCTTTCATGGTGGTTTAAGAATTTTGACGAGAAAGAAAGGCCCGCACCACGCTTCTGCAGAAAAAATATACCTCCATCCTTTGTTTGAACGAATTTGGCACTGGTTCCAGGCTCTGTGCATCGTAATGCTAATCATCACCGGAATAATGATTCATTGGCCGGAGATTTTCCCTGGATGGTTTGACTGGTCGGTGAGTGTTCACAATTGGTTTGGGTGGGCTGCAGTCATTAGCTGGGGCGCATGGTTCCTGTATGCCATATTCAGTGGGAGAATTTCTCACTACTTCCCCAAGAAAGGCGAAATACCAGGTGGACTGATTAAACAGGCGAAATTCTATGGTTATGGAATATTCAAACATGAACCGCACCCTTATGCGCCTTCGGAGGACAACAAATTCAATCCATTGCAGAAAATCGCTTATCTGAAATTTCAGTTAATTTTGCTGCCGCTGCTGCTAATAAGTGGCTTGATATACATGTATCCGGAAACATTCTCTGGTGTGATAGGGTTTGTCGGTGGATTGTGGGTGATAGCAACGATACATTTAGTGCTCGGAGCGCTATTCGCCGCATTTGTAATAGCTCACCTGTACCTTGCCACAACTGGTGAAACTGTTAGTGAAAACTTTAAGGCCATGGTCTCCGGTTATGGAACCAAGGAAGATCACGGCGATCATACCAAGAAGGTTTAGACTTTTTTCTGATGGTTTACCGCTTGGATTGGCGGTAAACCGATCTAAATTTAAAGAACTGATTATCTCTCAGAGATAATCAGTTCTTTCTGAATGATCCAATAATCAGTTCACTCCAGTTATCATCACCGGATTTGGGGGGTTTGTTAATATGCGGGTGGTTCTTGATGTCATTTTTTCTTCCGAGTCCGAACAGCACGCTAAGTTCTCTTGTCACCGGAGTCTCTCTCAAGTCGACCAATCTCAAGAAGCGGCCCAGATTAAGGTTCCACCAGGTATCCTTGATGGGTATGACTTCGGGTATTTTCCAATGACTGCCCTTGGCATGATCCCAGGTATACTCAGCGAAAGGCCAGAAACGATATTTTGCGTAAACAAGATTTCCCTCTCTATATCGCTTCTGGATAGCGCTCATGAAAAAGAATTTTCGTTCCGTTACTACTTCATCTTTTCCCACTGAAATGTATGCGTCAGTGCTTGAAGAGGATGTTCCAGAGTTTCTGTCTTTCTTGGAAGAATAAAAGAGGAAGCTGAATTCATCTATGCCCCCGCCATATCCATATGAAAAAAATGGTCTTAGTGAATAACGTGTATGGCCCGAGGCGTAGTGCTTATAATAGGTAAATAGAGGCCACATTAGATCAAGGTTGTAATCATAATTGGTTTCACGGGTTACGTAAAGAGGAAAAGGCAGCGCTTTATAGGAAGTCCATTGTTCCTGGCCAATGTATTTGTCAGTAATCTGAAAGAAAGGCCATAGCAAGAATCTATTGTCATAATCGTTTCTAATTCGGTCTTTGCCATAAAGAGGCCATACTTTCATACTGAATCTGACTGGATCGTTTGCGTAAGTGATGAAAGGCCACAGTATCCTGTATGTTTTTGCTCCATCATCCTCACTTTGATAATACAGGGGAAATAAAAAAAACATGTATTTGTCAACGCCGAATCTTCGATAACTGTAACCATAAAAGGGGAAAAACCCCCAGTAGTCATGTCCCATATCCGAACGGCCCTTGAACATGGTAAGAAATCTTGTGTAATTATCAAATGGTGGAATTTTGGACCATCTACTCTCGAACAATGGGATGATCTTGATTTTTTTCTGGAAATTGGAATTTTCCTGATAGGCTAGGGGGTAGAGAATATCCAGACGCTCGAACAATCCGGGTATTTTTGATCTCAGGAAAATCGGAGGAAATCCCCAAGTTTCAGCTAATAACCAAGTTTTGCTATCAGCCTTCGGATCCATTGACCTGATTAATAGATCAGGATCAACAGCGAAGAATGATCTGGGTGACGTAGGCTTGAAGTTGTCGTAGATTGAAGAATTTGCTTTGGTCGGAGCTACAAGAGAGATCCATGCCGCTAGAGCGCAGCATATAATAAAAGCGGTATAAGTTTTACTTGAGTAGGACAAACAGGAATGCGACCTTCTTCTGGACCATCTACGCCACGACAAAGTTTCATGCGGCCCTGGAAGATCATTGATGTGTGGCTCGGTTATTCTTCTGGTAGGAAGGCCCATGCCGGGCTCCTTATCTAAAAAACGACCCAAGAATAATAGCCAGAGTGCTAACCGGTGTTACCTCCGAGACTTCCTCGGCTGTTTTGTTCATGTTACGTACCGCTCTACGAGCTTCAAAGTACATCTCCGGGTCATTGATAAGACGACCGACCGTTCCCGGCCCATGCTGAATTGTATTCGATATCCCCCTGACGTCCCTGATCAGGGCCTGTGTGTCACGATAAAGTGAGTCATCGTTGACAAGTTTACCCAATGTTCCTCGGCCAGACCTTAAATCCTTGGTGAGTCCGTCCAGGTCAGAGGCTATCTTGTCAAATTTCCCCCCGGTCTTGTCAATGCTCTTGGAAAATGTTTGAAAATTGGAGACCGTTTGATTGATTTTGTTTTTGTTCATGGAAACAATTTCATTGACCCCTTTGGTCGCTGAATCGGCATTTTCCACCGTTTGATTGATTTTGTCCCGGTTCTTAGTCAGTATATTCTTGGCTTCTCTCGTTAGGACATCTGTATTGTTGACAATGTTGTCGATCTTTTCGGAACCTTTTTCGTCGATTAGCTGTTTCTTGGTTACTGACGTGATTGCCTGTAAATCCTGGGAAACTACAGCTAAACTTTCGAACATCTTTTGAGTGTCCGTCGGTTCAAAGACTGATTTGATTTCTTCACCGGTTTTCAACTTTCTGGCATTAGGTTTTCCCGGCTCTATTACAAGGTACTTGTCCCCCAGGAGTCCCTTGGTTTTTACAAGAACACGCGAACCCTCAGGTATGATATTTTTATATACGTCACTTATCAGCATCGCCACCGAGGCTTTACCGGTTTCAGGGTCGAAGGCTATGTCCTTGACCTGACCGACCTTGATGCCTGCTATTTGGACCTGACTACCCTGAGAAAGTCCTTCAACGGACCTGAAACTGGCCTTGAGCAGGAATCCTTCCTTGAAGCTGTAGTCCAATACCCTGAACCACACGTAAGCGAGGATCGAAATAGAGATTAGAAAGAATAAGCCGACCCTTGCTTGAATTGGAAACCTGTTCATAATCTTCTTGCCTTTCTCAATCAATCGAGATAGGGCCGTCGGGTGACCCGCTCAGGAACTGTCTAACTACTTGATCTGAACTGGTTCTAAAGCTTTCGGGTGTTCCGCAAGCGACTATTTGTCCATCGTGGATCATCATTATTTCGTCGGATATGGCCATTACGCCAGAGATGTCATGACTGACCAAAAAATAGGTGATGTGCCCGTCCAAGTGAGTCTTTTCAATGAATCTGTAGATGGCGCCTCTAGTTATCGGATCCAGTCCGCTAGTTGGTTCATCAAAGAAGATAATATCAGGATTAAGCGCCAGGGCTCGTGCCAGCCCAACTCTTTTCCGCATACCCCCAGAGATTTCTGATGGATATTTTTCAGTGTGACCACGAAGCCCAACCGCATCCAGTTTCTGTATGACGACATCCTGAATTTCTTTTTCATTCAACTCGCTGTGCTCCCTCAAGGGGAATGCGACATTTTCCGAAACTGACATCGAATCAAAAAGGGCCCCATCCTGAAACAAGACTCCAAAGCGTCTCCTGATTTTGTTTAGTTCCCGTGTTTTCATTCCAACAATATCCGAACCGTCTATTACTATGTGTCCTGAGTCGGGTTCATCCAAGCCTATCATGTGCCTCAGCAAGACAGACTTCCCAGCTCCAGATCTACCAATAAGAGTGCTGATCGAACCTTTCTTGACTTCAAACGAGACGCCTCTAAGTACTTGCTGTTCACCAAATTTTTTCCGGACATCGTCAACCTGGATCATGCCTGCGCTCTTTATAAAGGGTCTCTACGGAATCAAAACATAATTGCCGTCATCAGGTAATCTGAGAACAGAATTAGTACTGATGATAGCACAACTGCCTTAGTTGTGGCTAGCCCCACACCCCTCGCCCCTCCAGTGGCGTTGAACCCTTTGAAACACGCTACAAGGGACAAAATCAGGCCAAATACCACGGACTTGGTAAGGCCTTGAGTTACATCGGAAGATGTCACGTAGTCACTGACCGCCGACATAAATGCGCCAGCGTCTATGTGAAGATATTCCACCGCCATGATGTAAGCTCCAATCATTCCTGAAAACGAAAATATCGTTGCTAAAAAGGGCATGGCCATTGATGTCGCGATTATCCTGGGACATACCAGATACTGAACAGGCGCCACCGCCATACTTGAAAGGGCGTCTATTTGGTAAGTACTGCGCATGCTTCCGAGCTCGGCTGTCATTGCTGACCCGACTCGTCCAACAACCATAAGTCCTGTTAATACCGGTCCCAGTTCCCGAGTCAGGGCAAGCGCTGTCGCCGCCCCAACAAGGGACTCAGCCCCATAGCGGCTCATAGCGTTGTGTCCCTGGAGAACGCTTACCATTCCGGTGAACGCTCCCGTCATGACAATAAGGAGGATAGATTGGGTCCCTGCAAAGTCGAGTTGTCGAATTGTTTCCTGGATTCTGAACGGAGGCCTGGTAGCCCAGTATAAGGATGCTCCAAGAAACATTATTACAAGCCCGAGTTCGGACAACCACTCCTGCGCCATCTCGACTATTCCGACTACGGACGATTTTACAAAATCAACGACCCACATTCTCTTGCTTTCATGTCTATTTAAGGCCTTATAATTATTGTAAAAACCTAGAATATAAACCTGTTAGTGAAAATTACTGACTGTGATTTAAATCATGGCATGTTTTTACCACTAAATGTATCAGGTAAATTGACCATTATTTCATCTGGTTCTAAAGATAGTATCTATGGAATACTAATATATTTTATTAATAAAAGTCAATATCATAATGAAACTATATGATTTAAATTTAATACAAGTTTTTTTAGTCGCTAAGTTTGCCCAACCCTTGCCGAGCTTCATCTCAATTATTAAAAACACATTGACACCAAAATTGTCGGTGCTATGGTTACGCTCCTCAAAAAGGGTAAAACGCTGAATCTGATTATGGTAAGGATTTCCAATGACAGGGGCTGATTTCGTACATCTTCATCTTCATACTCAATATTCGTTGCTCGATGGAGCAATCCGCATTACGGATCTCATCAATCGCGCCAAAGACTACAAGATGTCCGCCGTTGCGATCACAGACCATGGGAATCTATTTGGCGCAATGGATTTCTATAGTTCGGTCAAGTCGAGTGGACTCAAACCTATAATTGGCTGCGAAGTTTACGTGGCTCCGGCATCCAGGTTTGACAAATCTTCACGGAGTGGTGAGCCAAAATCGTATCATCTTATTTTGCTATGCGAGAACGAGAAAGGTTATCGAAATCTTTGCAAACTGGTTACGTTGGGACAGTTTGAAGGATTCTATTATAAGCCCAGAGTAGACAAGGAATTATTGGAGAAATACAACGAGGGGCTAATATGTTTGAGCGGGTGTCTATCAAGTGAGCTTTCCGATCTAGCCAAAATGGGTGACGAAAAAAGGCTTGTTAAAACGGCCTCCTGGTTTCGAGAGGTCTTCTCTAATGATAGATATTACATAGAACTTCAGGAAAATGGGCTTGATGATCAAAAAAGGGTGAATAGAATAGTTCTGGATCTTTCTGCCAGATTAGACATTCCAACAGTCGCTACAAATGATTGCCACTATCTAGATCAGGCCGACCACAGGGCTCACGAAATACTTTTGTGCATACAGACTGGAAAACAGTTCGAAGACACTTCCAGAATGAGCTTTGACTCCGATCAGTTTTTTTTCAAGTCTCCTGAGAGAATGACAGATGATTTTAGGGAAGTCCCTCAAGCCATAAGGAATACACGTGTAATTGCAGAGAGATGTTCATTGTTGCTTGAATTCGGTCAGATCTACATGCCGAGATTCGATCTAGGGACAGGTGAGACACTCAGGGATCGTTTTGCCAAGGACGCTAAAGAAGGACTCCAACTGCATCTTGAAAGATCAGTTTCTGCGGGAGAACTCAAGGATACAGACGCTGAGAAGTATTCGAAACGTTTGGATCACGAAATCAACCTGATTCAGGAGATGGGTTTTTCCGGTTACTTTCTTATAGTGGCTGATTTTATCAATTTTGCACGAAACAATTCCATTCCCGTAGGTCCCGGTAGAGGTTCTGCCGCGGGCTCTTTGGCCGCTTACTCACTTGGTATAACAGATATTGATCCAATTAAATACAAGCTCCTTTTTGAGCGGTTTCTAAACCCGGAACGTAGGAGCATGCCTGACATAGATGTAGATTTTTGTACTGAAGGTAGAGAAAAGGTAATCGAGTACGTTTCAAACAAATATGGAAAAGACAAGGTAGCGCAGATAATAACCTTTGGACGAATGCAAGCGAAGGCTGTTGTTCGAGATGTAGCGCGTGTGATGGGATTTCCATACGCTGAGGCCGACCAGATCGCCAAACTAATTCCTGATGCTCTTAAGATGACTCTTGAAAAGGCGCTCAAAGAAGAACCCCGATTACAAGGGATGATGGATAAATCAGAGTCAGTTAGAGATCTGATCAAGAC
>DYRE01000494.1 GCA_020718965.1 Desulfomonile tiedjei | reverse complement strand
AAAACATTGGGTTCATGTATTTCCCCTTACTGTGCTAATGCTTATAGAAATTTTCTTCAGGAATCTTATGGAAATCTTGCCGCACTCAACCACTCCTGGTCGACAAACTTCAAGGATTGGAAAGATGTCGACTTGGCTATGCCAAGTGACGATGGCGAACTCCTTTCCAAGGCGTCGAAAAATTATCCGCGTTGGTTTGACCGACAAGCATACAAGTCCTGGAACTATGTGCACTACTGCCTTAAATACTCAAAAGCCTACAAGGAAATGGACCCCCGGGCCAAGACAGGCTTTGATGGTGCAGGAGGATTTGCCTCGGGAGACGATCTCGATCTCATCGTTCGCAACCTCGATTCCTGGGTTCCTTATGATAACATTGCCGAGGAAGTTGTTCGTTCCATTGCACCTCGAGACTTCATTCGCTCCAACTGGCTAGGAGGGCGATTTAAAACCGCTGATCCTTTATTACAGAGGTATTGGCGCCTTGTAACATTGGGCGCGGATTCAATCTGGTGGTGGATGTGGAGTTGCATCGGAGATCTACACGGTTTTCTTGCTCCCGATCTCAGGCCTTTTCCCGAGATTGTGGAGGTACTGAAGGATACGCAGATTGTTCGGGACGGTCTCGGCGATTTACTGTTGCACTCAACCATGCAGGATGATGGTATTGCGATTCTCTACTCATATCCTTCTGTCTTTGCTCATAAGATTGAGGAAGGGCTATTCTTTGGTGGATACGAAGACGCTCACCTTAAATTGATAAAATTTATTCGCGCTGCAGGTTTTCAGTTCCACTATATCACGGATCGCATGTTGCGTCAGGATGAGGTAGATCTGTCGAAATTCAGAATCCTCTTTCTTCCGCGTACTGAGGCTATTGGCGATAAAGAGGCCCAAGCCATTCGGCGTTTTGTTGAGAACGGCGGGACGGTGATCGCAGACTTCAGGGTGGGGCTCTATGATGACCACTGCAAACCACGAGAGAAAGGTGTCCTTGACGATCTGTTCGGAGTTAAACAAAGTATTAATAGCAAGGCTAAAATAATTAATATGGGAACGGGTAGGCCAAGCCAGGAGACCCGTGTGGATGGGGGAATTATTTTGGACGGTGCCCAGGCGGATCATCTGATAGAGGGAACACCTCTTTGGTTGACCCGGAGTATCGGGAAAGGGAAAACAATCCTTTTCAACAGTCAAATGAGTGCTTTTTCTGAGCTCGTATCTACCAGAGTGAACAAAGGAAATCTCTGGGGCTTTGACCCCCTGGTGAAAATCACCAGGCCCAACGGCACAAACCCTGAAGATTTGGAAGTTACCCGCTGGAAAAATGAGGGAATTGAGATTGTCTCCATGCTTCGTAAAGGAGGAGTAAAGGAAACGGTTACAATTTCATTTGAAAAAACGAAGTTTGTCTACGATCTACGGGCCCGCAAAACTTTTGGCCCATGTACGCAGTTTATTACAGACGTTATTCCAGACCGAGCCAGTTTTTTCATATTTACCAATAAACCCGTTTCTGATCCTCAGATAACTTTTGAAAGCCCAATGGTTCAACAGGGGATGACGGCCAAATTGGATATTATTGTGCCGGG
>DYRE01000493.1 GCA_020718965.1 Desulfomonile tiedjei | reverse complement strand
ATTGACATTTCCTTCAATTCAAGACTTGAACCATCGAAGAAAAGAGCTTTCATTGGATTCTTCCGTTCAGCTTTGATTATTGACGACCCATCTTAAAACGAAGCAGGATCTTGCTCATTATTAAAAGGATATCAATCTCTTTACAGTTTGTAAAAAAGATTGACAGTTTCTGGTACTCGCTTCGGAATGAGGGAGCGATCGCAGCGAGCCGGTTTTGCATGAAATTCAGTTGGTTGGCGGAGACATTTGTTATGGTCAGTTTTTGGCACAAATGTTGCTCCGTAGTAGAAACCAATCGCATTAATTAATCTCATACGAAGCCAGTGCGATTCTCTTCCCCCGGTGCGTTAACCAAGCCAGACGCATCGTCCAAGTGGGGACGCCCCCTCAGCGTCCCTACAATCTTCATCCCCAGCATACAGCATTTATGACGTCCCGGAATTTATATTTTTTGAAACATTTGAAACATGACCAACCTTGTTTGAGATTGGCAGAGATACACGGTTATGATCGGCAAGAACCGCATCTGTATTAAATGCGGGAAAGGAACTACTTCTAAATCTGACGGTAATCCGCGCTAAACCGAAAGGATGGTATTCCCTCAGATTCCCCGGCTCGTAACCCGCTCGTCATGCTTCAGACGTTCCCCAATTCCCTTACTGATCTGGTAGGTAACTTCAAATTCGGACCAGAAGGATTTGTTCTCTTCCTTCCAGTTCGGGCCAAAACGTTCATCAAAAAATTGTCCCAACTCTTCAAACAGGATCTTCCAGGGTGGCTCTCCGCGTTCATGCGCCTTGAAAATAGATGCCAGCAGCGTGTCGAGTCTGGGGAGGGTTTCCTTGGGCAGGTAAGAAATGGCGCCTTTTCTTATGGCGCTCATAAGGGTTTCAGGACTAATGGCGTGCGCAGTCAGCATAACTGTGGGAAACATTCTACTCACGGATTCTTCGAGCAACTGCAAACCGTTTACGCCCATGATGTCGAGAATTACAAGATCGTATACATTGTTCTTCAGTTTTTCCGACGCGCTGTTATAATCACTTGCGCAATCAAGATCCGAATCCTCAAGAATCTCCTGCATGGATTCGAGTATGTCGGGTTCATCATCTACAGCAAGGATACGTTTACCCGCTAGGTAGGATTTCTCTCGCATGGTTTTACACCCCGTGACCTGTGACGCGTAAGATTAACTTCCTTACAACTAGACCAATTCCCTGCAAATTGTCAAGCTTGACGCAGCGATGAAAAAGGAAGCAATTTTTACCGTCGCATTCTTGTTGATAGGTGAAATGCAAGGTGTTATTCTATTTGCAATTAGGCGTTCCCGGGCTAGATGCCGCACAAAAGACTAAACATCGATCCAGTGACCCTAATGTGCTACCCCGATGGCGGTTCCCGGTTTACGCCGACTACAAATATAGGATTCGGGGCCTGGGTGTTTTAAGTCACATTTTTCTTCATTCTGAACCATAGAGAACAATTCCTATGGAGCTTGGCCATGTGCGGCTCAGATTTATACCAAGGATTTTTGGCCTTAGCCATGGCTCTTAAAAGCTATTTGGAGCGTGTTGAGGTGGCGTCCTGGATTTTTCCCGGT
>DYRE01000095.1 GCA_020718965.1 Desulfomonile tiedjei | reverse complement strand
TCTGGAAAAGATTCGATTCTCGCCATGGCCCCCAAACACATAGGTCCGAAAGCTGGATTAGTGTTAGCTAATTCAAGCTGTCTCCGAGTCATATCCAATCTGACATCTTTTTCGCCAGTGAGCCTGTCCACTGCCGGCAATGAACAGAATGTAAAGCCAATGTTTTGCATCCTGGGGTAATTCCACATAATTTCTATGAGAAATGACCTCAAGAACACCCGCCAACTGGCCCCGTTCATTACGACAGTTCTCTGACCGGATTCTTCCATAAAATCAAAATAGAATACCGTCTCAAGCCTGTCAATCAATCAGAAAGAGAAATTGCAAAAAACACGATTACCCAAGCTCTAAGGATACTGCTTAAAGGTTAACCAGCATTAGTCAATCAGAAATGACGAAATCTAAAAACATCGATATTCCCATTTGTTACTGTAAACAAACATCATAACTCTATAACTTTCAACTTGTTTCCTAAACAAATTGTGATATATGGAAACCTGATCAAGTTGTGATTCTCTAGGGAGTTCCCCTTTTGACCCGGTTTGACCCAAATTTTCCAGGAGGCCGACAAATGAAAATCTTTACCTTATGCTCCGTCCTTTTCTTGGCAATAGTGTCAATAATGATTTCAGACGTACCCAACGCTCAGGCCGAAGACCTACTGGTCAAGAACTGCACTGAGCTGATTAGAATGGCGCAAAACCTTCAGGAAGATCTGAAAACTGTCGACATCGTACTTGGTTCAGCAATTGAAGCAGGAAAGATGGATTCAGTAAAAACTTTTAAGATGAAAAAGGCTAAAGTTCAACAACAGCTTCAGTCGGTAATGAATGCGATCGATGTGAAGGCATGCATAAAAACCAAGTGATAAAGAACCTACGACAGACGACTATGGCAAGGAATCCGTGTCACAACGCAAAAGGTCCCTTTTCAACTGACGGCAGACCGATGTGTTTTGACATGGAAAATGAGTCGAAATAAGCCGGCTACTTGATTTTTTTCGACTCGGATTTCGATTCTCTTTTTTGAGAGCCTACAATCTGTTGGGCTCGAGTGATCATCGGCCTGATTGTCCTTGATACATTCAGTTCACATTTTGAAGATGGGAACAATACAGGCTTTTCCGCTCCAACATCGATTTCCCTGTTATCGTCGACGCCTCTGAGAAAAATCCTGGAAAGTTGTTTATCGGCAAACAGACAGAACAGTTCGTGGGTTTCTCCATCGATCCAGGCCATGGTTTTATTGAAGGCCTGACTAGACCCTACACCAAGGGTCGCCTCCGCGTAACGAATTGCTCTGTCAGGTGACAACCCAAGATCAACCATAGATAGCGCCAATTTCAGTGTCACTAAATCCTGGAGCGCAAACGATTTTTTTTGGTTGTCATCTTTAACCGGCTTAATAAATCCGTCTTTAATCGCTTGCTCGAGCATTTCCTCTGTTTCAAGATCGACCAAATAGAGAGCCTCTTTCGTAGTCATATTCTTGCCAAGCATGTCCCGTCCTCAACAACCAGATATGGAAAGTGGAATAAAATATGGGTTTATCCCGTAATCAGCGTCATGACATCTGTTCAGCTCTGATAGCGGCATTTTCAACAGCAGTCATGATTGTCCCCCTGATCCCGGCCAATTCCATGACCTTAAGTCCAGTGATAGTTGTCCCACCAGGTGACGTTATCAGGTTCTTCAATTCACCGAATGACTCGCCCTGAGAGGCCATAGTCGCTGCCCCAAGGAATGTCTGTATGGTTAACTGCCTAGCCACCGGCCTTGATAGCCCTAACAGAACTCCTGCGTCCGTCATCGCCTCCATAATCAGGAACAGATATCCCGGGCCACTGCCGGACAAGCCTGTAACAGCGTTGAGTTTATTTTCATCAACATTAACAACCGTTCCTATTGACTCAAACAGTCGCTTTGCGATCAATATGTCATTCTCATTGGCTACTCCGCCGCCGCATATTGCCGTTGAGCTTTGACCAACCATGGCCGCCGCATTGGGCATGGCTCGGATAATTCGTCTTTCTGGACCAATTTTGCTGATCAAATATTCAGTGGATACACCCGCCGCAATTGATATTACAATTGTACCTGCAGAAATTACCGGGGCTAACGCACCCAGTACACCTTCCATCTGCTGGGGTTTAACAGCCAGAATAACTACTGAATCCTTTTCAGGAACAGCCTTTTCTATCGATTCCGCAACACGAACACCAAACTCCATTTTTAAAGCGCGCGACTTCTCAGATTCTACATCAAAGACTAAGAGGTTCTGAGGTGGAGCCAGGGCTGCGTTCATCAAACCCCTGACTATGGCGGAACCCATGGCGCCTGCTCCGATAACTGCTATTGTAATTTCCTGGTTTTCCATCTATTCGTAACCTAAATATAGATTTTAGCTATTGCTTTTATTATTATTTTCAATAGATAATTCTCTACGAACTCGTTTAAGTCCAAAAGGATCAACTGTCAGAGGTTGTCTTGCCGTTACAATTGGGCTGATCAAGCACTGTGTCTGATCATGCCGCACAACATCCTTGAACTTGATTTGATTATTCTACCACGGAAGAAGAATCGAATCATATTTTTTATCGAGCGGAGGAAAAATCTTGACTCATCATGAAATTTTTACTCTTGACGCCAGAGGCCTATTGTGCCCCGAACCGGTCATGCAGACAAAGAAGCTGCTTGACGACGGCAAATTCACTAATTTCAGGGTGATTGTCGACAACGAGGCTGCTAAAGAAAATGTCTGCAGATTCGCTCGGAATCGTGGCGCCACTATACAATCAGTTGAAAGCCAAGGACATATTTTTACGATTGCGATCGTATCTGAAAACCCCAACGCTAACTATGTGGAGAAAGAAGAACTTATTCCATGCCCTTTGCCAACCCAGGCAAATATGTTGTCCAGAAGTGTGGTCTACATTGGGAGTGACACTATGGGAAGGGGTGACGACATTTTGGGCGCACAACTTATGAGGGGCTTTCTACGGACCATAATTGACAGTTCACCGCTGCCATGGAGGGTGATTTTAATCAATTTCGGAGTTAAGCTTACAAGCTTGGATCAGGAAGCTGTGGAAGCCATGCACGTCATGGAGGAGAAGGGGGTTGAAATACTATCCTGTGGAACCTGTCTCGAAAGATTCGGCTTAGTGGATCAGATAAAAGTTGGAAGAATCACCAACATGTTCGAGGTGGTGGAATCGCTTAATTCGGCTTCCAAGATTATTTCTCCAGGATAGACAAAGTTGCAGCAAACCCTGGTGAAATTGCTTTTCAGAAGATTGGTTAGTGACTTACAATGATTCTGGGCTTCCTCATCTCGGTCTGACAGGTAATTCGATTATAAAACACGCTCCTCCGTTATCGTTGGAACGAACTCGAATAAAGCCATTATGGTCTGCCACTATAGCGCTAACTATCGTAAGCCCCAATCCAGTGCCACTAGGTTTTCTAGTGAAATATGGTTCGAATATTCGCTCACTGTCCTCAGGGCTTATGCCGGGCCCATTGTCAGACACAGTGATCGTAGCTATTCGAAGCACTGGCTCATATTTTGACTGAATCACGACTTTTCCAACTGGTCCCACTGCCGTAATCGCATTGTCAAGAAGGTTCATTATCGCTCTTTTGAATTGTTCGCTGTCAATTTCGAATACGGGGACTGATTCATCAGGAAAAAATTCAATAAAGATCCGCTCATTTGCTGATCGATAAAGATCTACCACTTCTTTGATAATTTCGTTCAATTGGCCAGGGATTGGGTTGGCGTACGGCATACGAGCAAACTTTGAAAATTCATTAACCATGTTTTTCAGTTGTTCCACTTGGTCTATAATGGATTTGGAGCACTGATCAAGTATGGCGCCCTCGATACCAAGGGACGGAAGATATTTGCGTCTAATTCTCTGGGCGTTTAGCTGAATCGGAGTCAGAGGGTTTTTTATTTCGTGAGCGATTCTTCGCGCCACTTCTCGCCAAGCGGCCATTCGCTGGGCTTTTACAAGAAAAGTCAGATCTTCAAAAACGAGAACTACTCCCAATTCAGATCCGGTATCATCTTTAAAAATGTTCGCAAAACACAGAAGTGTCACGGCCTTACCTAACGGAGAAATGGCAAGTTGTCTCTCAATAGCTCCTGATTCTGATTCTCTAAGTTCGATCACGGTTTGATTGAGTCGCTCGGAAACATCCGGAGACAGTTGCTCAAAAAGAGGTCTGCCCAATCGAAGTTCTTTTCCGACGCCCAGGAGTTTGAGAGATGATTCGTTGAAGGCCGTTACTTCTTGGTTAGCGTCAATGGCAATAACACCGGCCGCAACATTTTTTAGTACTGTCTGTATATATTTTCTTCGGTTCTCAAGATCGGCGTTCACTCGGAGAAGTTCATCCCTTCCTTCTCTAAGGTCGGAAGCCATTTTGTTGAAGGAACGCACTAAATCCCCCAACTCATCGTCTCCAACAGGTTCCACAAAGACATCAAGATTTCCGGAGGCTATCTGTTGAGTTCCCTTGGCAAGACTCTGAAGAGGATCCGTGATCTCTCGCGCTATGCTCATGCCAAACCAGAAGCCTACGAAAATAACCAGAAGCGCCACAATAAGCAGGATCAAGAGATATGTAGTTTTAACAGGACCTTTGAGCCGTTTGGCTCCCTGGTAGTCATCATACGCTTTTGTTATACCAAAAAGTTTGCTGGAAAGTGTTTGAGGAATTACGTGATCAACTACTACAACTCCTGAAACCTTGTTTGGCTCATCGGAGACAATGGGCGCAATCCCCCGGACCAGATCCTCTCCCGAATCTAGCTTTACTACAGTAGAAGCGGAGGCGCCGCCAAATCCAATCTTGAGAAAACTTGCCATCACGGGGCTTGGGCTTAAGTCTCCAGAATTAGAAGCGGCTATATCCAACGCATGGTTTGATCCTCTGAGAAAGACATGCGCACGATTTAAACCAAGATTGCGCATTTCAGACTCAATGAAATCTCTGACTTGGGGATTCTGGCCGTTTACATCTAGCTTTCGCTGTCGAATTTCGTTGGCGAGCCTCTCAGCGCTCTTGGTAGCATCCTCAGAGGCTTTCTGATGATACGCCTGCCCTATGAGCACAGACGAGGTAAGGGCATCCTCTATCTGTGCGGCGAACCAACTGTCTATTGTAGTATGAAGAACACTGGCGCTTGCAATGAAAAGTACGACGGTTGGGACAAGGGTGAGGGCAACAAATGCCAATATCAACCTCGTCTTGATCCTAACTCCAAGGACCTTACCTTTTCGTTCAAATAACAATTTAAAAATGTTGCGGATGAGGAAGAATATGATGAGAATCAGCAACAGAAGGACTACGGCAAGAAGGCCAAAAATAAGAAGATGGCCGCTCATAGGCCCTTCTCCCCCAGATCTCGCCAATTCATAACCGGAGAGAAACAACCCGACGAGCGCAAGGGCTGAAATTAGCGAAACGATTAGCTCTCGTTTCCGTTTCTTCTTTTCGATCTTAGCCTTCAGCGCTTCTGTCAAAACAGGGACCCCGAAAATGAATCTCATCCATTACACATTGAGCTTGACATAAAAGGCAAATCTCGATTAGACGAGGTCTAACAGAAAAGGATCAAAAAGTGAAGTCTTTGGATTGCTTCCACAACAGAAGCTTCATAGTGGTTGGGCTTGGAAACCCTGGATTCAAATACGCAAACCACCGACACAACGCTGGATTTATGGCAGTTGAAGCCATTTCGGAACAACTTGGAGGAATATGGTCTTTGTCAAAGCATGACGCATTGACCTGCTCTACTGTTTATTCCGGGACCGAACTGATCCTGGTCAAGCCTCAAACTTTCATGAATCTAAGCGGAAAAGCCGTACAAAAAATTGTTTCCTACAGGAAACTGGACATGAAACAACTAATAGTAATTCATGATGAGCTTGACATAAAATTTGGTAGAGTGCGAATAAAAATCGGAGGTGGAGACGGTGGTCACAGAGGTGTGAGGTCTATCGCTGATTGTTTACGTTTTCGCGATTTTTCCAGGGTTCGTATAGGGATTGGGCGACCACCGACCGGAGTTGACCCAGAGGCTTTTGTTCTCACCTCTTTTTCTCCTTCTGAGAAACTTATCTCTAACAGACTTGTCGAATTGGCGGTAGAAGCGACAAAACTTATTGTCAGTGAAGGAATCGAGTATGCAAAAAGCATCATTCACTCAAAAGAGAACGATCTTTCGACTCAGGATTATTCCGGATGAGGTTTTCTCTTGCCTAATCGAATCATTTGTAATAAAAGTTTATCTTTGAACCTATGGAACGTTTGTAGGGGGTAACCACACAAATGAATGGAACAATGGTGAGCGAAGACAATGCACCGCTCCAAAGACTCTTACGACCTCTGATCAAAGCTCTCAGGACGGCTTATATTCAAGGTACTACCGTTGTCAAACTTATGCCTTCAGAAAGGGCCATACAACTCTATTATAAGTACCGAAGAAAAAGCTATGATTTTCAGTGGTCCATGGATCCTGGGTACCGAAAAGGTCTTCGAAAACTGGTTGAATTGGTGATCGAAAAAGATGACCGTGTCCTCGACGTGGGATGTGGCACGGGTTCCGCCACTGTAGTAGCAGCCCCACAAGCGAAAGAAGTTGTCGGTATAGACTTGTCTCCGCATATGATTGAACTAGCTGAAGAAAAGGCCAGGAAGAAATGTATTTCCAACACCTGCCTGTTTGCTTCATCTGTAGAGGATTACCACCCGGATGAAGCTTTTGACAAGGTCATCAGCTCATTCATGATTCCGCATGTAAAACCCCATTTGCGACCTCAGATTTATTCTTGCATGTTCAATTTTTTGAGGCCTGGTGGTCTGGTTGGACTGTTTGGATCACGAGGCGAGGTTTGTGACGTTTACGAAACCACTGACGAAATCGTGGAGAATTTGACAAGATCAGGGTTTACTGAAATCAAACTATACGACGTCTACGACATTTACCGTATCGCAGTCGCAAAACGACCAAACAATGATTGATTTGTGTATTTGAGATTCAGATTTTCTAATGCCCTCCGCTCTCAGTTCAAGACCGGAGGGCTTTTTCTTGTAGTTCAAAGAATCGACGACATTCTGGCTTAGAAATCCGGCATCAATACCAGTCTTTTCATTAAGCCGCCACTGTGAGCTTCTTTGAAAGCATCCTCAATGGTGGACATCGGTCGAGTTTCCAAAAGAGGATCGATTTTTATGGCCCCTGACTGAACCATTTCCAATACCTTGGGATAATAGGCCGGCAGACATCCCCATGTTCCTATAATTTCGGCGTCAAACGCCATTAACCTTGATATACTGTAGGAATTTTTCTGTAGTCCAAAGCCTACTACCAGTAGTTTACCAATGAATCCAAGTAATCCTAGCGCAATATCCTGGGCTGCGCCTACCCCTGTACACTCAAAAATCTTCCAGCCAACGTTGTGTTTCACCTTAGCTTGCTTGGCGACTGATTTGAATTCTGCCTGTATCGCTTTGAAGTCTTTATCTCGGGTGTTGATGACAAAATCTACTCCGAGATCAAGCGCCCTCTGAAGCTTTTCTTCATGGCGCGCCATCCCAACAATCGGGTAAGCTCCTAGAGCCTTCGCTACTTGGGCCATATAAACACCGACACCACCGGTAACTCCCGTAATGAGGACAGGATCTCCAGGCGAGAGATCGGCCCTTTTGGCAGCCTGATATGGTGTGGTGGCTGCATCCGCTATTACCGCGTAATTTTCTAGAGGC
>DYRE01000492.1 GCA_020718965.1 Desulfomonile tiedjei | reverse complement strand
TCAATAATTTCCCTTCTCATTTCTGAGTAAACTTGCCAACTTTGACCTTAACATGCCATTTTTAATCTATGCAACCATCAAATTTGCGCCAAAAAGTTTTCGGGTACCGCTTCAATTTACGCACGGGTTGGCGCCGGCGCTGAAAGCAGCGGTTACAGGCAAGAAATAGCTCGTCTTTGTTAACACTTATTGACTTAAACCTCGGTCCAAATTAATCTCCAGTAAAATGAAAAAGCAGGCACTCAAGTGAGCATATTAATAATCGGAGCCGGGGAAATGGGCTACCACCTCGCTCGTCGCTTATCCTACGAGAAGCAGGACGTAGTGATAATTGACCAGAGCCCTGAGAGGGTGAATTTTATCTCGGAAAATCTGGATGTTCAAGCTCTGCTAGGTCGTGGATCATCACCAGCGACCCTGGAACAAGCAAAAATCAACAAAGCACAAATGCTGGTTGCCGTTACTGATTCGGATGAAGTCAATCTCGTAGCCTGTATGATGGCTGGATTGATGAATCCTTTAATGAAAAAGATAGCTCGATTGAGACGTCTCGAAGATTACGAACGTTCCGACATAGCGGCCAGCAAGAACTTTGGCATAGATCTTGTCATAAGTCCTGAACGTGAAGCTGTTTCAAAACTAATCCAGGTGCTTAAGGTTCCCTCGGCAACTGATGTTATTGATTTTGCGGAAGGCCGCATAAAACTTTTCGGTTTTCACCTTGCCGCTGATTCTAAACTCCTGGGGCGTTCGTTGATGAGTCTCAGGTTAGAATTCTCGAATAAGCGTTTCCTGATCCCGGCCATATTCAGAGGTTCTGAAATAATTATTCCGGGTGGAAAGGACATTCTTAACCCATTTGACATTGTTTATTTGCTGGCTGCAACCGAGACCATCCCGGAACTTATGAAAATGTTCGGTCTTAAGTCCACGCCACCAAAGAGTTTTATGATACTCGGGGCTTCCACTGTTGGAGTCCAGACTGCGCTTGGTCTCGAAAGACAGGGCGCCTCAAGGATACGACTTGTCGATTCAGATCCCGAAAAGTGCGAAGAGGTGGCCGGTTTGCTCGACCATACGCTGGTTCTGAAATCGGACAACGTAGATGAGGAGTTCCTCCGCAGTGAAGGCATTGAAGAAACGAGTGTGTTTCTTGCCATGACCGAAGATGACAACAACAACGCATTAACTGCGCTGCTGGCCAAACGAATGGGCGTCCATCGTGTAGGGGCGTTGACTAACAGGATGGAATATCAGCGTCTGCTTTCAGCCATTGGAGTCGATATTGTTGTTAACCCCCGTCTAGCCGGGGCCTCGAGGATTCTTCAATTCATTAGAAAAGGCAAGGTAGTTTCGGTTTCAATGCTGCCAGGTGAGGTAGTCGAAGCTATAGAATTTGAAGCAATGGAAACATCCCAGCTAGTTGACCGGCCGTTAAGGAAAATAAGCTTCCCGGCCGGCGCCATTCTTGGGGCTGTTCAAAGAGGCTCTGAATTTCTGATTCCTGATGGCGACACCGTCATTCAGCCGGGTGATCGGGTAGTTGTATTCACAAGGCGTGAAGCGATCCCCAAGATTGAAAAACTTGTTACCGTAGGATTAG
>DYRE01000094.1 GCA_020718965.1 Desulfomonile tiedjei | reverse complement strand
CCCATGTCGGGCGATCTGATATCGGTAATCAATCAGTGCTACCAATGTGGCAAGTGCTCAGCGGGATGTCCGGTCGCGTCCGAGATGGATCTTCTGCCTCATCAGCTTGTACGACTGGCGGTGCTGGGGGAAGTGGACAAGATAGTCTCTTCCAAGAGTATATGGCTGTGTTTGACGTGTCATACATGTGGGGCCAGGTGTCCGAACGGGATTGACGTGCCGGCGCTGCTTGATCCGATTAGACATAACATCCTGAAGAGCAAGGCCATGGTAACTGACCCGAAAGTGGCCATTTTCCACAAGACTTTTATGGATACGGTCAAGAGATTCGGCAGGGTTTACGAGTTGTTCCTTGTTGGGATGTACAAGCTCAGGACCAAGACTTACATGGATGACATGGAGCTTGGCTGGAACATGTTCCGCAAGGGCAAACTTCATCTGTTACCACAGAAGACTGGGAATCTCAGTGAAGTAAAAGAGGTGTTCCGGAAATCGGCGATGAAATAAAGGTTTATCCTTATAAAGAGGAAATACAATGGAATTCAGTTATTATCCCGGATGTACGCTAAAGGGTTCGGCCCAGGAGCTTGATGAGTCTTTCAGAAACTGCGCTGAGAGGATCGGCGTTGTGTTGACTGAGATCCCTGACTGGACATGTTGTGGGGCTTCATCGGCTCACATGGTGGATGCGTATCTTGAGACCGCGTTACCGGCCAGGGACCTTATAACAGCCGAGCGTATGGGCAAGGATGTCGTGGCGCCATGCGCAGGCTGTCATGTACGGATGCGTGCCGCTTCACAGCATTTGCTCAAAGACGCTGAACTGCAAAGGCAGTTTCCGTTCAAGGGAGAGATAGACGTGATATCCGGTATGGACATGTTTCATAAGCCGGAGCTTCTCAAGCTGATCAAGGAGAAGAAGTCCAAGCCCCTGGAAGGTTTGCGTGTGGTTCCTTATTATGGTTGTCTGGCGGTTCGTCCGGTAGAAGTGGTTGAACCTGATAATTCGGAAAATCCGACTCAGATGGATGACATTCTTTCAGCCCTTGGAGCCGAAGTATTGAGATGGCCTTACAAGACCGACTGCTGCGGAGGCTCGTTGGCCGTGAGCAAAACAGAGATGGTGGTCAAGCTTTCCCGTAAGCTCATAGACATGGCTATTATGGTGGGCGCTGACGTAATGGTAACCATGTGCCCCATGTGCCAGGCCAACCTTGACACAAGACAGGCCGACATATCAAAAGCCTCAGGCAAGGTGTACCAGATGCCGGTCATGTATCTGACAGAGCTTATCGGTCTGGCTTTCGGTGACCCCTTAACCAAAAACTGGTTCGAGAAACATATCGTCTCTCCAGTGCCGGTATTGGCCAAACGTGGCCTGGCCTGATTTTCCGTTTTTTGTTCATATCCAATAATCTTGCCTGGGCTGGTCCGGACTCCTTTTCAGTGGGTTCGGATCAGGTCGCTCAGGGTCTATTTATCTTGACGAAACAGCCCGTTGTGTGATTAAATCCTGTTCAGGTAAGCAATTTCACCTGATTGAAGGGCCGTATGCCTAAAAGCCCGTTCAAAAAGGCTACGTTATTTATTTTGATAATCCTCGCGGTGGTGGCTCTGGATAAGAGTCATTCCAACGCTCAAGGTACGGATTTCGGTTTTGCTTCACTCCTACCTCTGAAATCCATTGAATCGGTGTTTGGTCCGCTCTTTCCGCCCAACGGTATTGGAGACACGTTCCGGAGCGAGTTCGGGATTGGCCTTTCCACTCCAATTTTTACAAAGATTAAACTCAAGGGTAACGGAACCACTTACGATCTTCTCGACAATAGCCCCGGGGACCACGGTGGCAAAACAGAACCTATGATCGACCATCAATCCCTTGATGGCGGGCCAATAGTCTACGATTTCTTCGCCAAGTTTCGAGCATGGCGCTTTGCCGCAAAGGCCGATTATCAGATATTCGAAGCACGTAGTCGCCGCGCCGATCGCGGTGGATTCTTCTTTAATACGGTGATCCTGTCTGGTGACGCGGACATTATTCAGGGGCCTTGGTTAGCTGCTGGAGTGCGAGCGAAATTCTATCTTACGGATCCTTATTTCAAATTCAATAATCTTAGAAGCACGGTTCATCCTATTGTGGATCCAGTGAGTCCGGACTTCAATGCTGCAGCGCCTTGGACTATTGGGGTCTACGGTCGCTACGTGCCCCCTGAGATACTCGGTTTCCCAATGCACCTGGAAGCCTGGGCTGATTTCCCCCTAAAAGGATCACCATATAAGAGTTACGGAGCTTCTGTAGTGTTTCGTCCTCAAATCTACCGCTTTGATTTGTTTACGCGATTAAAAATGGAATACACAACATTTAATCTCAGTAGCATAGACTCGTCTAACAATGGCCCCTGGGATCTTGAACTGCAGTGGATACTCTACGGGGCCGAGTTCGGTATCTATTTCTAAACTTTCAAACTAACAGGATACTTTCCAGACACGGGCAAGATACAGGCCAACAAATTAGATCGAAGCCATGAGGCCGGGAATCTCCCTCAGTTCCGTCACTTCCTTCGTGCCACTATGTTTCCACATCCTTGACCGAAATGGTATGCCCCGCCCCATTCCTCTGATGTAATTGTTTGTTCAACCTTTTTTGTATGCTATCAGAAGATAAATTCAGTAGCGGCGGTGACCGCGAGCTGGTCCGACCAGACCCTGGCCCCATCAAATGAGAAATCTATGTTAAAGAAACTATTGGTGAGTTGATGACCGCCATTGGTTATGATTCGTTTGAAATCGGCATTTAGCAAGCCTTTGATATTACGTCTGACATAAAAGGAAGCCGTCGCCTCTGCGTGCCAGCAGTGACCACTTGTATTGTCATTGGTTATTCGGCGGCCGGATCGTAAAAGATGCAAATCCTCGTTTCTTGCCGTGACCAGAGCATAATCCATGCTCACTTCAAGATTCATTGTCGGGAAAGACCTGAATATGCCCGAAGTGTTTAACTTCGTGTCCAATTCCGCTCCAAAGTACCCATGATAAAAAGTCTGGTCGAAGTTGATGCCGTCACCGGGTAAATCCATTAAATGTCCGTCCACGCCTAGCTGTGAACCATCATGAGTGGTGAATGAAAAACTCTGGTACCGTAAACCGGCTATAGGACGCAGGGTCCTGAAGATCGACCATTCCGGTTTTAACACCAGCTTGAGATCAAGGAGCCATCCGCTGTCAAGCCTGCATTTGGATTCACTGAAAACAGTTTTCTGGAATGGCTGATTTTCATTATCCCAGTCACTGTCCTGCATCATGGTTCTGGATTCCTCGTTGAGGTTCATCCAACTCTGGAACTGTAAAGACCAGTTCCTGGTGTTATAGTCGTATTCTCCACCGAGGAACCATTGATCAATTGGAAATTCAAGACGACTCAGGGGATCCTGATTGGGAGGAAAAGGATTCGGGAACTGATAGGAAGTAAAGCTGTTAAAGAATTTTTTGACTCCAACATCATATTGCCAATTCTTTGCCCCAACTCCTGAGACAAGGTCTGAAGCCGTGTCCAGAACCTCGTCGTACATCGCGGCGGGGGATGTGGGCAAAACGGCTGAACATAGATATATTATGGCGGTCGCCAGCAAGACGACACCGGTTCGGCAAACCATACCTATCCTTCATTCAATACAGACAGCGTTGACAGATTTCTACTGGAACCAGGACTGCATTAACATCCCGGTTGTAAGCTTTTCAGGATATAGCAATAGAAATCAGTACGCTGTTTAAATAAATTAAACCTGTTATGCGACAAGAAATCGAGAAAACAACGGTAACTATTTCAATACATATGGAATATATTTACAATACCATAAGGGAGATAACAAGTCAATGACGAAAAGGCGTTACCTATTGTAATTACAATACTTTATGTATTCACTATAACTTATTGCTTTGACAATATATTCTTTGATGATTCCCGACAAGCCCTCCTGAATGGGCTTCAAAAAGTTGGAGCGGATTCCTTTAGCTTGGCGTATATTTGGCGTGACCATGTAGAGGCCAAACGCCGCTTGGAACAGGTTGGGCCAAAATGGGCCGGCGGCATGGTCATTCATGGGCTGACAAAATAAAGGACAATCACAAAATGAGGTTTATCTTTTCTACGCATGACAGGTCGGAACAGATTCAGATAATACGGGACGCCATAAACATTTATCGTGACAAAGGTCGGACATCGCCACGAGGATTCGAAATGAATCCTGTTTACGATGAATTGTTGGGTCAACTCTGTGACCACTTTCTGGGTTACTGGAGAAATGAGATAGCCCTGCTTGGAATGGGCGGCTATGGCCGCATGGAAATGAGCCCATATTCAGACATAGATCTGCTCTTTTTACGCCATGAGGATGCTCCTGAGGGCATATACCGAGGCATTAGGAGCATCCTCTATCTTCTGTGGGACGCAAGAATAGAACTCGGCCACTCTGTAAGGACCATTAAAGAGTGCAGACAGGAGGCGGACAAGGACCTTGCCGTGCTAACATCTTTGATGGACATGCGGAGGGTGTGGGGAAACCCTGAAATCTACAGGGATCTTGCAGCGCAGCGGGAACGCCTTATAATTGAGTCGGATCCACTTGATCTTTATTTAAGAATTGAAGCGGAGATAAGAAAGTCCCGTCAGAAATTCGGCCATACCATCTATCTGCTTGAACCTCACCTAAAAGAAGGGCCGGGCTCCCTGCGTTACATACAGCTTCTGACATGGCTCGCCCGAATGATCTTCGGATGCGCTACGCTTGATGATCTTGTTGTGGTTGGATTGTATTCTGAAGAGTCCGTCATGGAAATCAAGGAAGGTGTAAATTTCCTTGCTGAAACAAGGACCCGGCTACATTTTATCGAAGGAAGGCGGGATGATCGTCTCAAGTTCGATTGCCAGGCTATAATCGCCCAGGATATGGGATTTGTCGAATCACCTGAAAGGCCGGCCGTAGAAAATTTCATGAGGGAATATTACAAACACGCCGCCACAATGGATTTTTTTGGACGTCAGATTCTTGCTCGAGCCAGGTTGTTTTTGAGACCAAAGATGGTTTCAGACGTCAAAAGGCTTCGATTAGACTCATCCTTTTATATTGGAGCAGGCGGGATAAACTATTTTATTCCTGACGATTTCGGAAAAGATCCCAAGGAGTTGTTCCAGGCTTTTAAGTTCATAGCAATAACCGGGTGTGATATGGATATCAGGCTAGTGGACCTAATTCGCCTCAAGATTTCAGGTCTCGATACTGATATGATAACAGGCCCTGAGGAAAACCAACTCTTTATCGAAATACTCGAGTGTGGAAGAAACGTAGCCAAGGCCCTCAACACAATGATGAAGGTGGGTTTCCTGGAGCTGTTCATTAGCGATTTCGCTAGGATAAGGTTCCTTCCTCAATACGATGTCTATCATCAGTATACAGTTGATCTCCACACGATAGCAGTTCTCGAAAACATAGACGCATTGGAACGAGCCAACGGAACAGAAGATGAGTCCTTCCTGAAGACAATATTCTCAAAGCTGGATAAGCCCGTTGTATTGAGACTTGCGGCGCTGTTTCACGACATAGCGAAGGGAAGCGGTCCGGGGCATGACATACGTGGTGAAAAGATTGCCCGACCTATTCTTGAGAGGCTGTCCCTTGCAAGAGAAGATATTGATGACGTGCTCTTTCTCATCAGAAACCATCTCGCAATGACTCATGTAGCATTTAAGAAGGATATCCATGACGAATCCCTCATTAGCCGTTTTGCTGAAAACGTCATGCTGAAACGCAGACTGGACATGTTGCTCCTGCTTACCTACGCTGACCTGAAAGCAGTTGGGCCAACTGCCATAAATTCCTGGAAAAAAATGCTGCTCGAGGAACTTTATTACAGAACACTTGATGTAATTGAAGGAGAAGAAGAAGGTGGTCTCGATCTCTCCGACTGGGTGACACAGATCAAGGCAGTGGTTTGGGACCTCATACCAGAAAAAAACCGGGGTAGGCGACTTGAAGAATTTCTTTCCAGGGCAACCCTCCGTTACTGCTTAGACTTCTACCCAGGAGTTATTGCAGACCATTTTATGGATGTTGAGAAAAGATTGTCGGAAACCGGAGAGGGCGCGCTTGGCCTCAGTGACCTGGTAGCCAGTAAAATAGACCACAGAAAACCCGGCTATAGTTCCATTACGCTCATACTCAGAGACCAGCCAGGTCTTTTCTACAAGATTGCCGGTACGCTTTCAGCAAACAAGATAAATATACTCAGTTCCTGGATACACCTCAATGGCTCCCTGGCTATTTCAACTCTGCATGTGAATGATATACCTGAAGGGCCCTTGGATGATCCCGCAAGGTGGGACAATTTTCAGAGTGATTTCAAGAGAGTCATATCTGGAGAAACTGACGTTGACACCCTGGTTGCGTCAAGGAGACAATCGAGAGGCGTATTTTCCAGAACATCAAACCCTCGTTTTCCCATCAAAGTTGAAATCGACAATTCGACATCCGATAGCGCAACCATTATAGAGGTTTACGCACATGACCGGCCTGGTCTTTTATATGACATCACCAGAAAACTATGGGCGATTAATCTGAACATCATCCTTTCAAAAATTTCCACGGAGGTTGACCAGGCTGCGGATATTTTTTACGTACAAAACGAAGCTGGTAACAAAATAATCGATTTCGAAGAGCTTGATTCAATCAAGCTGGAGTTGCTGACACATCTGACCGAAATGGAAAAAATGTCATCTGACACGCTTGCGCCAACTCAGATTTCATTCTAAACCAGGATATTCAATCTGTATGAAAGAAGGATACATTGTCAGACATCGATCAGATGGAATTGACCATAATGGGATTTCTGGACCATACGCTGGTGAATCGTGGCCTGGCTCACCTTACAATGGAATCATATTCTTCTGACCTCAGAGACTTTTCGTCGTTTCTCAAATCGAGAGACATCAAGGCGCCGAGCAAGATCGAAAGAGAACATATCCTGCTTTTTCTTGAACTACTTAATCGACAGAAGCTGTCCACAAGAACCAGGGCCCGACGGTTATCATGCTTGAGAGGATTCTTCAAATTTCTCATGGACACCGGCGAGGTCAGCCAGAATCCCTGTGAACACATAGATACACCCAGGATGGTGAAACACATCCCTCATTATCTCGAACAAAACGAGGTTGAGCGCCTTATCGCTGCGGCAGACATTTCAAGCCCCGAAGGCATTAGGGACGACGCCATGATTGAATTGCTCTACGCAACAGGGCTAAGGGTTTCAGAACTGGTAGGCCTTGAAACGTACCGGCTGGACTTCGAAACAGGTTGCGTAACTGTGATGGGAAAGGGTTCCAAAGAGAGGGTTGTTCCATTTGGGCTTGTGGCGTCAAAAAAACTAATCGATTATTATGAAAACTCGAGGCCGAAGATTTTGGGGCTGAGGAGGAGCGAGCATCTTTTTGTGACGAGAAAAGGACACAATATGACCCGTCAGGCCTTTTGGAAAATTATCAAAAAAATTGCCAGGAAAGCTGACATCACGAAACAAATCTCGCCACACACATTGAGACATTCGTTCGCCACACATCTCGTCCAAAACGACGCTGATTTGCGGTCGGTCCAGCTAATGCTAGGCCATTCAGATATATCTACCACAGAAATCTACACACATGTGGCGAAAACTAGGCTGAAAGAATTACACAAACGGACCCATCCACGGGGATAGCTCTTCCAGGCAATTATTTTTTTGTGCGGAACGAATTTTCAGGGACGGCTCCCTACGTTAATAACCCAGCC
>DYRE01000491.1 GCA_020718965.1 Desulfomonile tiedjei | reverse complement strand
AGTTTGTTTATGAGATTTCCCAACTGAGTCAGGATCATTTCCTTGGTGGGAGTTTCCCCTTGTTCAAAGTCATTCGGAGTTTTATTCAAGGGTCCTTCCATTGATGGAAGTGTGTCAACAGTAAATTGGCCGTCAGGCTTCTTGACAGTTCGATTCACTCCATAGAATATCCAGTTGTCTTTCCACCATGTGGCTTTGTCGGCAAAAATCCTCTCCAAAAAGTTAAACTGGCTATCCCATCGCACTACCGTAACTTTTTCAAGGGCATGGTTAAGGCGGTCATACTTATGGACGTGGGTTATGGAATCTGCGGATTTGATCCAGATCTGGTCAAAACGGATGAAAGTAGTTTCTTTCTTGCCGGATATTTCTACGTTCTGAATGAACTCACTATATCTGTTGGACCACGGAATAATGGTTTCATTGGAAAAAAACATGACCGCTGAACCAATTAATCCGACAATCAGGACCGGTCGCGCGATGCTTATGGCATCTATGCCTCCGGCCTGCATAGCTATTAATTCTGAGTGCTTCGCCATCATGAGCAGTGAAAGCATCCCACCCAAAAGTATCGCCATCGGTAGTGTGAAAAAGAGATACCCTGGTATCTTGACAATAAAATACTTTAGCATCAGTATTCCCGGGGGGTTATACTGGAAATAATATTTAATCTTATCGGTAATTTCAATCAGTAGAAAGACAAATACAAACACAGTCAGACATATAAAAAACACCTTCAGAAATTCACGGATTATGTATTTATCCAGTATTTTCAATTGGGGTTGTTCCAATCAAACATCAAGGACCTGTTGAGCCAACAGGGCGGGACCCAAGCAACCACTCGTTGGCTAACAGGTACCTTACCGTACGTCGAAGACCTTCTTCAATCGTGACAGAAGGCCTGAATCCGGCTGAACGGATTTTGGTGATGTCAAGATGCACAAGAGGGCTATCTCCGAGCCACCCTCTTTGTCCGCCCGTAAATCTAAATTGGACGTCTTTCAGTCCCATTTCCTCAATGACTATTGACGCAAGTTCTTTCACATTCATAAAGTCTTCATGACCCAGATTTATCACGTTCTTTGGCTCACGGATATTTTCGAGCGCGAGAAAAATTCCGCGTACCCCATCTTCAACATGGAGGTACGATTTGTTCTGATTTCCATCTCCAAGGATCTCCAGTTCATGAGGGTTCAGAAGAAGCTTATTAATAAAATCAAATACTACTCCATGAGAATACCGTTCGCCGATCCAGGAAACAAACCTGAACATATATGAACGTATTCCAAAATACTCACCGTAGGCTTGAATCATACCCTCTGCGGCCAATTTTGAGGCGCCGTAGAGGGATGTTTGAAGAGGAGCGTATGTTTCCGGGGTGGGGAAAATTTGTGGTTCGCCATAAACGGTAGCCGAGCTTGTAAAAACTATCTCACTGATTCCATGAAGTCTAAGGCATTCCAGGACATTATGAGTGCCAACGATGTTTTGCTGAAGATCGATGTTTGTATTGAATTTGCCACCCCTTACGTCGGCGTTGGCGGCCAGATGAAACACCAGGTCTACGCCCTCCATCGCCCTTTCCAGATTTCGACAGTCCAGAATATCC
>DYRE01000490.1 GCA_020718965.1 Desulfomonile tiedjei | reverse complement strand
GGGAATTGACGTGCGCTGTTGTATAACCATGCGCGATTCTTGTTTTCAGTCGGCGTCTACGAGGCGCCATCATCCCTAACTAGGTTTTTCGAACAGCTTTTACGTGAACCACGAACTCTGCGCCATTGGGGCTTTTGCAGATACTTAGAGTTCCACCCATTGCTCCAGCCAGAGCCAGAGCCCCCGCCAGACCTAGGCCGTGGCCGCGCACCGGAAAGCCTTCTACCTTGTCACATTGAAAATAATTGTTAAATATTTTGTCATGATAGCTTTCCGGAATTCCGGCGCCATCATCCCTCACAGCGAGTTCTATTGTGTCGTCACTCAGAGAAACCCGCAGACTGACTGATTTGTTTCTGTACTTGAAAGCGTTTGAGAGCAGATTTGTGACTATGAGGGTCATTTTGGTCTCGTCAATATTTATTGGACAGGCCATCTGACCTGGATCAGCCTCCAGAAGAACATCATTAGCCCGAAGAATCCCAACAAATTTGTCAAAGGCCTTGGCTTCATCCAATGCGTCGGAAACTGCCGGGTCAATGAGGTCAAAAACCTCAACAAGCGCCACTCTCAATACATCAGACAGAGTGCAGTCAACCAGATTCAGCACTCCAAGCGCGGCCATATCAACTTCAAGCATGTTGTTGGCCAAGTGCCTTAATCTCATGGCGTTCCTAAGCATCCTTCTTACAACTTTTTCCTGCTTTGGAGTTAGATTTCCGTAACGATCCTGCTTGTCGAGCAGTGACCTTGCTCCAGATTCAATTATATTGACTGGATTCTTAAGGTCATGAACAAGGTGCGCTGTTTTTATGTTTTGAATACTCACGCAATAACCCCCTCGCGTTATCAGCGTCAAAGCTTCAAGAATGTGGAATCAAGCATCGTCGACTCGTTGATTTCAAAATCCTCTTCAAACTGTACCCCGAAGACGCCACCCAGTTTCGATAAGGTAGATTTCCAGGTGGACTGATAACTTAGCATTAGCAGATCTTCAAGGAAAGGAACATTTTTACTATTTCATCTTTTGGAAGATAGGATGTTGTGTCGTAATCGACATTATAGTCCTATAAATAATCCTCCTGAAACGCGATAGCGTCTTTTTCATCATCAACGGCCGATATGCTCTTGCCTCTCAGGATACTTGCAGGCATAGCCGATTCCCTCTATTTTACGTATATTCCATGCTCAAGAAATGTGTCAAGTCATCTCGATTGATCAGTCCCCTTTTCAGGTGATTCTGAATGGTGATGAGTTTTTTTTCAGAGTCTGTTTGACTCAAGATCCTCATAATGGTAAGATTGACAAATATGGGCGGGTAGCTCAGTGGGAGAGCACTGCCTTCACACGGCAGGGGTCGGAGGTTCAAAACCTCTCCCGCCTACCAATTAAATCCACTACTTAGGTCATGCAACAGCATGGCCTTTTTTCTTAGGTTGAAAAAATGGCGCCATTGTGGCGCCACTTTTATTTTTCAGGTCTATCGGTTCCGCAGGAGCTGTTATATCGAGTTGAGTCCAACCATGGTCAAATGTCATTGAATCGACAGCCTTCAGAAGTTCTTCGTCGGAAAGATGAATGTAGAGATCCTCGACAACGCGACGAGAGGAATGA
>DYRE01000489.1 GCA_020718965.1 Desulfomonile tiedjei | reverse complement strand
GCTGAAATCGAAGCAATGAAACACCGGAACTCGTCGATATTTTGAACCTCTCGGTCATCTAAAACCGGCGCGATCATTTTGTGGATTCAAATTGAAGATATTACGGTAAATGGATGTGGTCGGCTAATTGTCTCAGTCTGGAAATCCTTGTGTCGATGGTTCGATTCCGTCCCTCGGAGCCACACAGTCCAAAATCATTCCAGGGTGTTAGCTATTAAAATGATCCTGTTCTTGTGAGGTCCCCGATGGAAAGTCATGGCTCAGGACCGAAATATGAAATACACGGCGCCCATTAGACAACATCCCGCCCAGAGGTAATCCCATTTAAGGGGTTGTTCCATGTAAAGAACAGCGAATGGAGCAAATACCGCCAATGTGATAATTTCCTGCATAATTTTGAGTTGAGGCAAAGTCAGTTCAGTATAGCCTATTCGGTTTGCAGGCACTTGGAGAAGATACTCGAACAGGGCTATGCCCCAGCTAGCCAGAGCGGCTATGTACCATTTCCTGTCGTTCAGGTTCCGCAAGTGCGCGTACCACGCAAACGTCATAAAAATGTTTGAAATCGTGAGTAATGTTAAAGTTCTAAAAATTACCGGCATACTATTCAACCCTTAATCACAAATCTAATTCGGACGAGGTCCCCTTCTTTGAAGAACAGAAACGTGACGCGTTTATAGCCAATTTTTGGGGACATTAAGATTCAAAAGTTCTCATCACAGCTTTTTTTCTACCGGCCGTCAGTTGGTATACTTCATCCGGGTAGCCCAAGCCTATCACCGAGTAGACCTTTTCGTCATTTGGGACGCCAATGGCATTCTGAATTTTGGGGTCCCTTTTCATGGGTTCTACCGCCATGCCTATCAGGCAGCTTCCCAGGCCCATGCTGTGGGCGGCCAGGAGTATGTTCTGAGACGCCAGCAATGCGTCTTCTTTAGGTAGAGTAGCCTTGGATTTACATCCAACCACAATTACTGCGGGAGCGCCGTGAAACAACCGGTCAACGCCGGTGCGGTCAAATTCTTCCAGCCCTTCCTTTACACTCCCGTAATATTCTCGATAGTAGGTGTCCAGCTCAGGCTTTCCAATCAACTTGAGGAACATTCGTAGCAAACGGTTTTTCGCCAACGCGTTCAGTTTTATGTAGAAGCTTCGAATTCCTTTGCCGAGATCCATGACTGCTTTCCGAGTCGGCAATATCGTAAAAGTCCACAATTGGCAATTGGTACCTGAGGGCGCTGTACATCCGACTTTTACGAGATCTTCCAGGATCGACCGTTCGACAGGTTTTTCAATAAAATTCCGACAAGAGCGACTGGATGCCATTAGTCTCACCAACTGCGCAGTGTCGTAATCTCCATATTGAAGCCACTTGTTACCGGGGGTAAAATTGATGAATTGCGACATAGCCTCGTCGATCGCACTTACCTTGACCGCTCCTACCGGGCAAATAGCCTGACAGTGACCGCAGTTTAGCGACTCACTTCCGGTTACTTCAGCCTTGCCGTTACGGATTGAAAGAGTCTTGACTGGGCACACCTGGACACACAGTCCGCAGCCAGTGCATAGATCGTGATCAATCGTAGTCGTGACTTTTTCCATCATTAGCTTCCTCTAGGGT
>DYRE01000488.1 GCA_020718965.1 Desulfomonile tiedjei | reverse complement strand
GCTGCCATCATTGGATATCGCAAACCAATAAGTCCATACGGATTCGTCCATGGCTTGGATCAGTTCGAATGTGTCTGATTTGTAGGCTTTCAGGTATCCATCTCCACCGGCCAAAACCATAACAGACTTATCACCCGACAGGCGCATTTCCGACACACCACTCTCAAATTCCGCCTCTACTGGAAATTTCTCCGACACTTTTCCTGAATCCAAATCAATAACCTGAACAGGTCCATCAGGAAGACCATATCCAATCAGCGCCTGGCCATCCGGCGTAAAATCGATATTATCAAAATCCATCTTCGAAGGAATCTTCTTTAGAAATTTCCCCGTGGAATAATCGAACAGACGGATATCGTCATCGACCCAAAGGTTATAGATGACAGCCATTAGAGTTTTATCGGGAGAGAAGGCGATAGCTTGAGGAAATTCGTCTTTCATCTCTTCAAGGATGTAAGGATTTGCAGTTATGTCTTTCAAATCTCCGCTATTTGGATCGAATTCGAATACCTCATTGTTGATTGTCGTGTCCGTGTTTGTAAAGAGTCGCAACGTTTGACCATCTTCCGTGAATTCCAATCCTTTCCCTATCGGCCAGAACCCTTCCCTGGAAATAACAGGCTCAGATTGTCCGCTTTGCCATTTATACAATGTGCCATCTTCATCTATTCCAAATGATGATTCGCCATCCGATGTGACGGCGACACTCCAAAGCTTGCTTGGTGTACGGAAGGTTTGCTCCGGGGCTTTGATCGTATCCAGCTTCCAGACTTCCAATTCGGTGGGTTCCGTTCCGGCCATGGCTACTTTCGACCCGTCAGGAGAAAATGCGAAGGCTGAGATGGGATCTGCTCTTTTTATTTCAAACCGCGTTGCAAGGGTTGAGTAATCCATGGCGGCTACTGTTTTGCTGCCATTGCTGGTGAAATATCCGAACTTATAACCAGTAGAGCTCAACTGAGGTGAGAATACGCCGATCTTCCATGGGAAATATGGGATGATGAGCGCATCGTGAATTGAAGCCTCCTGCCAGGATGTACTGTTCAAACCTGCGGACTGGACTCCCATGCTTGAGACATCCCTAAAAACATAATAAACATATTTTCCATCTGGATCGTATTCCAACCACAAGGGAGTACTCGTATTATTGATGTAATCTTCGATTTTCGTTACGACAGATCCATCTGTAAGGTTTACTGCCAGAATACTCCCCTTCTCATCAAGCAAGACGGCTTGCTGGTTGTCCGGGGAGACGGCGATCTCATAAACGGACCCGAATTCACCAGTTTCATCAAATGGAATTGTGAATTCATCGAGCAAATTTCCACTTGTTAGGTCCCAGACTCTCAGGACCAGATCACCCAATGATGAGTAAGAGGTGGCAACAGCCTGTGTACCATCACGTGAGATGCGGATATTTCTATAGTAAGGATACAATCCGAAAGGTTCGTGGATGGCCACTTGAGGACTCAAGTCCTGTGCGGAAAAGGTAAAAATTCCAGCAGAAGTCGTGACAATAAGGCTTTGCTCGTCCGCGGAAAGCTGAATTTCCTTTCCGTAAAAAGGCCAGCCTGTCCCGTAACCATATTGCCCAACCAGGCTAAGCGAGCCGCTCGGTGCGGCGG
>DYRE01000487.1 GCA_020718965.1 Desulfomonile tiedjei | reverse complement strand
TATAGCCTCCAGAGCGGCCTTCCCCGTGAAGTTTGCAGAATACGCGGCGCTTGGTAAACCTATCCTTGTAAACGAAGTAGACGAAACAGCGGATTTCATAAGAAAGTATGGGTGTGGATTCGTATCGTCCCCGCCAAATGTGCAAAATCTCGCCCACACTATGGAACAAGCGGCTTCAACTCCAAAGCAAACCCTAGTGCAAATGGGGCTAAGGTCGCGGAAGATGGCCGAAGAAAATTTTGCATGGGCAAAGATAGGGGATGATTATTCTGCCCTGGTTAAAAGCCTGATAGAAAAACCTAAGTCAGAGGAACTTAAGAAAACAGGTATTTGGGGTTAGGGATTCTGAGGGGCAGAAATTAAAACCGGGAGCTTTTAAAGAAAACTCCCGGTCGTTTTGTACTAATTAATAATAGGTTATAGGCTTACATACCAGTCCAATGTTTCTTGTTCCCAAATGCAAGCCACAATACTGCCGTTCCAACGGATACTAAAAATAGTATCTCCATTTCCCTCACCTCCACAACAGCTCAAAATATACGCAGCTTTAAATTTATGTCAATAGGAAAATCGGTGAAAATCGGCGCGTTTTCGAAAACTTACAAATTTTCTACAACTGTCCGCCCATGGATTTCGAGTAACCAGTTAACTCAACGTACCCGGTCCCTTGCACAGACTCTCCGTCGACAACACCGGTGGCTACGACAGCGCCTTCCCAGTAGCTCGTCTGGGTACTTTTGAGGTTTGAGAGTTCCTGGTCTTTTATTGCAGGAGAAACAATAATACGAAGTTTTTTCTCGGGGATCTCGATCGTCCATTTATTGGGATATTTTGCCTTGGTACTAGGACTTACCCACGATCCGCCAGCCTTTATACTCACTGAAGATCCTGACAGATGGGTCGGCTTACCCGACGGGTCCACAAAAGTAGCGAAAGGCTTCTCATTGGCGCCGTCCTTCCGGCGCAAATAAAAAGCCATGAGTTCAGTTCCATTGTCGAATTGAAGGCTGAACCAATCCCAACCAACCTGGTCTGGAGTCAGAATTGACGAACCGAATTCATGATCCATCCACATGGAGCCTGTGACTTTGAATCTGGACCCTTTGAAAACCAACGCGCCCTCGGCCTTTAACCGTGTAAAAGAATAGTAATAAGACGCCTGATCCGGATCATTGCCTTTGACGCTGAAGCCGTTGTTCCCGTGTAAAATTAGAGGCTTTTCAGGAGTCAAAGACAGGTCTATCTCGTAAGGTCCATCAACCGCTCTCAACGTTATGGCGCCTCCATCCATGGATGCGCGCCAATCCTTAACGCGCACGCTCAGGTGATCGCTTGCGGCCCCGGCTAATCCTGGTCCTTCCCGTGAAATGATTTCGGAGTGAAAAAAATTTCCGCCGGTAATATCGGTGATGGCGAAATGCCCAGGGAAAAGGTCCCGAACCGACCAAGTGGAACTACCTTTTACGTTTTTATCGAACAGGCTTCTTCTAAAAAAGGTAAGTTGAGTCCCCCATTTACGGTCTGCTGAAGTGAGGTTTCCGGTAAAATACCACCATTCAGTCTCAAAGCTCGGGTGTTTGCCATGGTCTTGGGGAAAAGAAAGAATTCGACCCTCTTTGGCTTTC
>DYRE01000486.1 GCA_020718965.1 Desulfomonile tiedjei | reverse complement strand
CAATTAATGGCCCTAAACCAGCCTTCCGGAAATAATCCGGAAATGCATCACCGCCCGAACCGCTCCATCCGTTGATGAGCATCACTTTCGGGCCAAAATGTGCATTGGGCGGCCACTGCGAGTCTTTGCCATCGCGAACAGCCCAGAATGCCAGTGGTTTCCGGTTGAGCAGCTCGATGAAGCGGTCAGGAATTTGACCTCCACTGTTGAAGCGCTCGTCGATGATAAGGCCTTCCTTATCCCATTGTCCCATGAATTGGCGGACGAGATCATTTTGCCCGTCGATACTGGTGCTTTGCACGTAGATATAACCGACTTTTCCGCCTGTTGCTACATCCACTTTTTTGCGCTGCGCCTCTATCCACGCCATAAAGCGCAGTTGTTCCTCGCTGTCCAATGTCTGCACTATTACTTTCCGCGAACCCTCCAAGATCGGCTGGGAGTTGAGCGTCAACTCCACGGTTTTTCCACCAAGGCCTTGAAAAGCCATAAAAGGCTCAGATTTCACATCCACGGGGACACCATTTACTGCGAGCAGATAATCGCCGGTTTTGGCTTCTACACCCGGCATATCAAGGGGTGACCTCGCGTCAATATCCCAGGGCGCTGCTTTCAGGATGGATTTAATTCGATACTTTCCCTGGCTTAGCTCATAGTCCACACCGAGGTAGCCTACATTCACGTTTTTTCCACCATCCTGATCTCCTCCTCCTCTATAGGTATGTGAGGCATTTAGTTCAGCTATTAATTCACCAATGATAAAATTCACGTCTTCCCTGGTGGCAGCATCCGACACGAGTTTGCCGTAGCGCTCATACATTGCATTCCAATCAACACCGTGCATATTTTCGTCATAGAAATAATCGCGCTCCAGACGCCATGCATCTCTGAAAATCTGTTTCCACTCTGCCATGGGATCTACCGACATTTTCATGTCCGCAGTATTGAGTGGTTTTTCGAGCTTTTGGTCGGCAGCCACGTCCACAACAAAGAGTGAGTTGCCTTTGGTCACAAACATTTTCTCTCCGTTAGCTGCGATTTGGTAGCCATCGGCACCTGTCACTATAGTTTTAGACTCACGTTCTTCCAGGTCGAAATATTTGATTGTTCCATCTTCCTCACCTGATCCGGTGTTTGGGTATTTTGCAAAGACTACTTTGCCCTTCACAGCCTGAATATTAGTGTAGTTTCCCGGTTTTTCCGGAAGGAATATCATACGCCCTTCGAAGCCATCAATATCTATTACAACTTCTTTTACAGCAGTTGAGTCAGGCTTTTCAGTTTCCTTTTTCTTATCCTTTTTACCGGATTTAGAATCGGGTGCTTCGGCTATTCCTTCTTCCTTCGCCATCTCCACTTCGTCATTTTCTGGAGCAAGGACAGATGGAACATCTCTTCGAAGCGATATGGAAACAATCTGAGTAGCATTAGGATAAATGAATGAATTATCGAAATCGCTATAGGTAGGGCTGAAACTGCGGTTTGTCAAAGCATAAAGATATTTCCCCTCCGGGTCGAAGGCAGGGTTCATCGTTTGGAAATAGCCGCTTGTTACCTGGTGCTTCACCAATGCATGGGTATCGAACAGGAAAAGCGCCATATTTCCATTACCAACCTCGTTGTTATA
>DYRE01000485.1 GCA_020718965.1 Desulfomonile tiedjei | reverse complement strand
GCAGTCAGGCCAAGGTCCTGGATACTTTCAAATGGTCTTCAGGCTATAAGATTCACTGGTTTGAACCCATTACAAGAATTGAATACAGAGTCTTTTCGGCCCTGCTATATGCGAAATCGTTCAATCACCAAAGGATCATTGTCCATTTTTCAGACAAAGGTTTCCTGATCCGTGATCGAGTCACGGCTCCCGGAGATTTCTTACTGGAAGGACACTTGCATTTTTCGCCTGACACAGAAATAACATCTTTTAATCATAACAAATTTGCGGCATCCCTGGGGAACGAATTTCTGGATGTAGAATTTCCAGGTTCACCATCGGGATTTGCCCAGATTGTTCATGGGTCCTCAAATCAGATGCTTGGTTGGTATTCCAGACATTACGGACAACGAGATGACAGTGTATGTCTAGAATTTTCCGGTAATGCGAATGGAAGAATTGATTTCACTACAGTAATAAGACTTCCAGGAAATTTTCTTCGATGGACAGACGATATGAATTCATGGTTATTCTTGATCTAATTTGCGCTCAGAAATCAATTAACGCCCAGTCCTCAACTTAAATGCAATATTGGAGTTCAACATGAAGGCGCTTCACATTTTACACCGGTCTGTGCCTGGCACTCACGGGTACGCTATAAGAAGCCAAGAAATAGTGTCCAACCTACTGGCCAAAGGTGTCGAGCCTATTGTTGTCACATCTCCCTCTCAGGCGCCTCTAGGAGAATTGGACTCTGAATCCAGCGAGATGATTGACGGAGTAAGATACTTCAGAAGTTGCGGTAACTTGCTGAAACCAACCCTGGAGGTAAAAGACGGTAAATATGCAAGAGCTAGCCTGAGAGTGCTGCAAAACTCCAATCTGTTTAGAATGTCGTTGCGACTTGCCCGAAAATTCAAGCCTGATGTTATTCACGCTCATTCGCCCTTTACGTGTGGTCTCGTCGGTTGTCTGGTCGGTTCTATCACGGGCATACCGGTAATCTATGAAATGAGAGGTATTTGGGAGGACTCACACACCAGCCGTTATGGCATGGCAACCACTTCCTTCAGATACAGGGCTGTGCGTTCTCTTGAAACCCTCGCGTTAAAACGCGCCAACGTTTGTTTCCCAATATCTGAAGCTCTGAAAGAAGAAATTATCTCTAGGGGTGTCAGCCCGGAGAAAATTGTCGTCGTCCCGAACGGAGTGGACATAAGAAAATTTACGCCTGGGGAGGCTTCCCCCAAACTTGTAGACGATCTAGGACTTAGGGGCAAATTAGTGTTTGGCTATATAGGCACTTTTTTTCACTACGAAGGTCTGGATTTATTGGTAGAAGCATTCGAAGCGCTCGCCCCGAAGTTCGATTCCTTGACCCTGATGTTAGTTGGTGATGGTGAACTGATGCCGAAATTAAAAGAGTTGGCCTCAAAATCATCTCATCGTGACCGGATTATTTTCACGGGGAGAATAAGGAATGATCTCATAGTTGATTATTACAAGTTATTTGATTTGCTGGTACTGCCTCGTAGAGACGCCAGGGAGGCCAACCTTGTAACTCCACTGAAACCTCTGGAAATAATGTCCATGGCCAAACCGCTAGTTGCCAGTGATGTTGGGGGTCATAAAGAAATTGTCATCGATGGGGTTAATG
>DYRE01000484.1 GCA_020718965.1 Desulfomonile tiedjei | reverse complement strand
CATACTGTATCGCACCACTTGAATCGGTAACCATAATCACCTCGGCGACCTGTTCAATCACCGTGGCTAACATCCGCCTGGATTCCTCCACTTTGAGTCTTTCCGTTATGTCATTTATAAAAACCAGTATCGCCGGACCATCATCCCACTGGATCATCCCGGAATCTATCTCCACAGTCTTTTCATTACCCTCACGTGTTTGGACACGTATGGCATAGCGAGTCGGAAGATCTTCGCCTCTAAGTCTTCGATAGTGTCTTTCAAGAACCATTTCCCGATCTTCAGGATGAATAAAGTTGGTGAACGAAGTCCCTAATAAATCCTCGGAACGATATCCAACAATTTCTAATGCTCTAGGGTTGACGAATTTTAACTTTCCATCCTGAGCAACCAGAATTCCTTCCATCGCTCCATCCGCCAAAACACGATATTTTCTCTCAGATTCCCTCAAGGCGTTTTCTGCAAACTTGCGGTCGGTAATATCCCTGTTCGAACCTCTACGCCCCAGGTATCTTCCATCACTAGAATAAACCGCCCGGCAAAAATGGTTTATCCATTTTTTCTCCCCGGTTTTGGTTGTTATCTCAAAGTCAAATCCGACCTGGTCATCCAATGAAGACGATAAGACCTCGGCAATATGTGAAAGGAGTTTATCCCTATCTCCAGGGGAAACCATTTTTTCAACAAGTTGCGAATCTGCTATTAACTCCGAGGATGAATACCCAGTAACCCGTTCACAGGCGGGAGAAACATATATCAATGTCCCGTCCGGGTCGATCCAGGATTCCCAATCGTAGGTAAAATCAGCCACTGTGCGGTATCGCTCTTCGCTCTGTTCGAGGGCTTCTACCGCTTTTCTGAATTCAGTTATGTCATTTCCAACAAACAGCGCCTCGATGACGTTACCTTCCTGATTCCTTATTGTGCGATGGGTCCACGAAACCCAAACTGTCTTTCCATCTCTTCTAACTGTCTGGTTGGTTGTGGCGTTAAATAAATCAGGGCTATCAAAGAAGCGCTCTATCGACTTGGCCAGATCCTCGCCATCTTTTCTACTTTCCCTGAATATGGTGTCCAGAATGTTCTCTTCCGATCCTTTGACCAGTGGAAATCCAAAAAAAGCCCGGGCGAAAGTATTTGAGAAAGTTACTTTGCCGTTCTTGTCAAGCCTCAAAATTATACTGTTTACACTTTCGACTAGTTGCCGATAATTTGTCTCACTTTTCTCAAGAGTTTCCGTTAACTCCGTGTGCGCTAACTGTCCCGACAGAAGTTTTCCAAGAACTAGTGTGGCGAGGGGATACATTATCAGAAATGAAGGAGCGATCACTGCAATTACGTGCTGAAATATGGACCAGGGCAAAGCTAACGTCCAGATAAGCATAGCGGCGTGAACCGACAATCCAAAAATCCACAACTCGAATGAACTGATGTGAGATAATTCCAGGCGTCTGTATCGACCCCAAACGATGCCAATAAGGCTGGCGGTGACAACTGTTCCGACCCCCATCACAACTCCAGCCCCACCCATGTAGAGTCGAAAAACAATGGCTATTCCGGCCGCTATAGCCGCAGGGAAAGCTCCGAAGAAAAGACCCCCCACACTCAAAATAATGGATCTTGTGTCAAAGAATATACC
>DYRE01000483.1 GCA_020718965.1 Desulfomonile tiedjei | reverse complement strand
TCTGACCTGTACTGTCAATAATGGACACGGGCGACTTATGCCGCTCTCCTTTTAAATAATCTTTTTTCCGCCCAGATAGCCGGGGGAATATTTCCAATGCTCGAATGCCTTCGTACGCGGTTGTAGAAAACTTCAATCCATTCCTGAATGGCCGCTTCTGCTTCGAGGCGGCTTCTGAATCGATGGTGAAACACGAACTCCGTTTTTAATGCACCCCAGAAACTTTCTGTAGGGGCGTTATCGTAACAATTTCCTTTGCGTGACATGGACGCCCTCATCCCGGCTCCCGCCACCAAGTTCTGGTATTCTTTGGCACAATATTGGCTTCCCCTATCAGAGTGATGGATACATCCAGGGCGAACCTGGCGGTACCGAAGGGCCTTTCTGAAAGCCTCTATCGCAAGCTCCTTTGTCATCCGGCTTCCCATCGCATACCCAACGATTTCCTTGGTACAGAAATCCTTTACCCCGGCCAGATATAGCCATCCCTCGTCGGTGGCGATGTAGGTGATATCGGATCCATAGACCATACCCGGTTCGGAGACGTCAAAATCCTGGTCCAGCAGGTTGGGCGCCACCGGAAGCTTGTGATTGGAATTGGTTGTCGCCTTGAATTTCCTCTTCTGAATGCACCGTAACCCCATTTCCCGCTTCAAACGGCTGATCCGGTCTCGTCCGATAGACAAGCCCTCATCACGTAAATCCTGCTGGATCTTGACTGTCCCAGTAGAATACCGGCCTTTCTTGTGAGCTTTCTGTATCAGCGGTTTGAGTCGATCATCTTCCAGGACCCGTAGTGAGGGAGGCCGTGTGAGCCAGCTGTAAAAGCCACTCCGCGAAACCTTGAGAACCCTCGCCATAAGATCGATTGGAAAGTTCCGTCGCTGTTGTTTCATGAACGCGTACCTGGTAGCGACTCCTTTGCAAAGTACGCTGCTGCTTTTTTTAAGATTTCTTTCTCCATCTGCGCGGTAGCCAGTTCTTTCCTGAGCCGCCGATTCTCAGCAATGACGTCGCCGATCGACGGCGCCCCCGGGGCTAGTGCAGACATCCCTTTTTTGCTCTTCGCTATCCAGTTTCCAACAGTCGCTTTGGGAATATTCAGAAGTCTTCCAACCTCCGGTAGGCACATTCCCTGTTCAATCACCATTTTGACCGCTTCGGCCTTTAGGGCGTCGGTATATTTCCTTCGTTCTTCCATACTGACATTGTTCGACTAACAGTCGCTTGTGTCCACCAAAGTCAGTGTAGTTCAGGAATGTTGTTGTGCAATTAGAAGTCTGATCGGAGGATTCACGACTTCCGAGCCGAAGAGAAAGGATTTTTAAAACCAATGATTCCATGGCTGAGTTCGTTCGATAAGAAAGTGCCATCAAGATTGACACTTACAATATACTCGGGATTTTGCTTAAGGTGTACCATCAAGGACCGATAACGTTTTTGATCAAAAAAGAAATCAAATAAGGAAAAACTCCCACAAATTCCCAAATACAGAATTGTCCATTCGGTAATTACCTTGTTCATCAGGTCGGCCAAAATCATGTTTTTTATACTCAGTTAGTACTCCCTTCAGTTGTTATTTGTCGTTGTATTCAATCTATCATATTCCTCGAGGATCCGGTTCTTTGTTCGATACTCACCGA
>DYRE01000482.1 GCA_020718965.1 Desulfomonile tiedjei | reverse complement strand
GCCTCGAGACCGCCTCGAGCCGAGACACCTGTCTCGAGGACTCCATCACTGGGAATTTTCATTACGATCAATAACTTCCCTCCCCACAGCTTTCCTCCTCCTTTTCTCGTCTCCTCCCCGGCAGCATTAGACGCGGCCTCCACTTAATGTGAGGGACCTCCGGAAAATTTTTAGACTCTTTAGTTCATGGGCAGAATCGCAATGTTTTTATTAACTTAATTTTAGCAGAAAATTACCCCTTCACCAACCTCTCGCAATCAACCGCATCAATACGGAATTTTCACTAAGGCCAATAACAATCCGTCACCTTCCCTTCCCTCCCATCCTCACAGTTTCCCCTTTCCTCCATTTTCCCTACCCCTCCTCGTGTTAGTTATATTGCAAAGGCGGTCTCTTCTATTCAACTCCTTCAGCTATCAATCTTCAACTGGATCTTCAAATTTACTGTCACTATCCAACCTATCGGTCACGTCCGGAACGCATCCGAAACAGTCTCACAAGTGTTGCCTGCCCCATCCGCCGCGTGTGTTCCAAACTAGTCTCTTCATCAATCCGCCGTCAATAACTTCCCTTCCTGTAATTGGTTGACTCTGAGCTCTGCATCAATATTATAGTGATTTGTCTCCATAGTCAACAAAAACAATTTGGCTGCCTTGCTTTAGAAATTATGACAATGGCGTTTATCCACGAAAGGCCATCCCTCTTTTCTCCTGGTCTCCCCCTCCCTTTAGGGTGAGGACCGGAAACATGTTCGGAACAGAGGCAGAAAATAATGATTTAACTTTCGCCTAAAATAATTAGGAATTTTCACTACGGTCCCCCCATTTCCCTATCCCTTCCCGGCCGCTTTCCGTGAAAGCTATTCTATTGCGCATGCGCAGAAGCATATTGTGGACTATAAAAGAGTGGTGTATGTCGCTTGAAGCTCATTACACACACGGACTTGCTAGAGTCAACATCGTAGAGTTTCTATTCATTTCAGACATGAATGCTGACTGTTTCATCTGTGGAAATGAGTCGGAATTCGGTGATGTACGATGCACCCGCTGCAGGTTCAGATGCGTAGGCTGTAAGCGTGAATACCCAAACCCAGAGGACAACATATTTTGTCATGGATGCCTGCCACCTGACCGTCCGACCGTCGCTTCTAATCTACCGTCCACATCTGCGACACCTCAACCCGTACTTGTTGAATTGGATGAATTCCGACGACTACTATTGGCAGCAACCTTTGGAACCATCGCTGCACAACCTCGTCGTGAAACCAAGAGGGATGCAGATTCGTCGCCCGGTCCTTCTACAAATAAACGGGCATGCTGTCGATGCCTGAACTGCAAAGTTGCCATTCGGAGTGGCAGTCTATGCGTCTATTGTCAACGTATGAAGCAGTGCAGCGGCTGTCTAAGACGCTTCCCTGACTCACACTTCTGTTTAAGAGACCCGACACTTTGTCAGAACTGTGAAAACAAGCGAATGTACTCACATCGACGTGCGCTGGGAAGAGTCGTGACGGAAGTCAACATCGCCATCAATTCGGACGATATCTCGTTTGAACAGTTTATTGACAACCATGCGGACGAGATGATGCAGATCGTCGAAGACTATCGACGCGAGTTAGGTCCTATCCGCGTTCAAATTCGGAC
>DYRE01000481.1 GCA_020718965.1 Desulfomonile tiedjei | reverse complement strand
GGATATCATAAAAAGGAGCATTCCCCAGGACAATCCGTTGAGAATGTTGATGAAGATTCCTTCCAAACAATTTCCTCCATCTGCGGATTCGGCTAGGAGGCGCCTTCTCTATCAGCGCCTCCCATCTATTTCACAGACTAGTAGAAGGAGCGTTTAATCCATTTTGCATCCGGTTTCACTAACTGGCGGAGTAATTTCGGCTCCCGTAAAATGCCTGATTGGCTTCAGAATTCTGATTGGCGCATTTGGGTCCACCGCTGTTTTTCCCCAAACACCGTCTGTAATGGCCTGATGATCCTCCGGCCTGATTGTCACCTTACCAACCGGCAGGGTCAATGATGAGCCTTCAAGCGCCTTTACAATTTTCTCCTTGTCCTGGCCGCCGGCCTTCTTGGCAGCGGCCGCAAAAGCCATAACTGCGGCATATGCGCCGTGGGCGTTATAAGAAGGGGATACACCGTATTTTTCCTTGTAAGCTTTTACAAACGCCTGATTTTCAGGTGTGTCGTTGCCGGCGAACCAATAGCGCGTACCGGCCCAAACGCCTTCGGGCATTTTGTCCTTGAGGGCATACAGAACTTCTGTGGCAGCTCCGAGAGTCAACAACACTTCTCTCTTCCCATCAAAAAAGCCCATGTCCGAAGCCTGTCGGACGAAATCAATAAGATTGCCTCCCCACAAAGAAATCAAAACACCGTCAGCCTTAGAACTCATAACCTTTGTTATATAGGACGAAAAATCAGTGGTATTCATTGGAGAAAAGGCTACCTCTGAACGCGGCAGAAAAACATCACCTGGACGTTTTTCCTTCAGATATTTCTCAAAATACTCCCATGACTGATGACCAAAAGAATAATCAGGCCCTATGGTTGTCCAGGTTTTGGCTTTCATGTCCGCGGCGATGGCGGCTGCCATTTTCATGTTCTGGTTTTCATTTAGGGAAATCCTGAATACATGTCGATTGCAGTTTTTTCCGGTTACGTCCGGAGTAGCGGCGTGAGTTATGATTAAAGGAGTCTTAAGTTCTTTCATGATGGGGGCAACAGCGCTGGCGACTCCACTCGAATCCAGCCCTATTACCGCATCAACTCCATTGTCATATACCAGTTTCCGGATAACTCGAATGCCTACATCCGGCTTCCCAGCCGAATCTTCGAAGAAGGCTTCAATCTTGTGTCCATTAATTCCACCAGCCTTATTTATCTCATCAATCGCAAGTTCCGCTCCCTGCTTTGCGAACTGACCATAAGTAGCAAAAGGCCCGGACATTATGTAAACAAATCCCAGCTTGACCGGACTATCGGCGGCTGAAGCGTTTATACCACTAAAAATAAGGGCAACCAGCAAGACAGCCGAACAAATAAAACGAACCTTTTTCATAGACTATTTCCTCCTTCCAGTTACGATAATCAAGGACATGCCACAAAGCTCGGGCAAGCTTTGCTTCCCAAGACGCAAGAGAACAACCGCTTGCATTCAAAAGATATTTAAATGAACATTGGGTGAACCGCAATTCTAATGTACAGGGCTATGGGTTGGCAAGAAAGTTTTCTGAAATACCGTTGTAAGAGGATCGTAAGGAAAGAATCATGTGTTGAAAATACAAGAGCTTGCCGAAGCAAGCTCTTGTGGATCAGTTAACT
>DYRE01000093.1 GCA_020718965.1 Desulfomonile tiedjei | reverse complement strand
TAGAGGGCGAGTGGTTAAAGACGGCTCCATTTTCGATTCGGGTTCTATCAGGTTCGATATTTCTAATACTGTCCAAAATGGATCATTTGCACTGATAGATCCAGGTAAAATCCAATTTTCCATCCACCAGGAATTTCAAGGTCTCCCAAATGTATTGAGAGGGAGGATAACTTCATTAAGGCTCTCGAGAAATCGCCTAAAACTTGAGGTTTTTGCAGGAGAGTCATTTGAGTTGCATTGCGAATTCTGCGAATACTGTGAGAACCTCCGAATTGGCCAGGAGATAAATCTTCATGTATCGCCCGACGCAATCATAATAATCTGAATCCAAAAAATCTAAAAAATTGTTACGACCATCTTTTTCTTTAGTAAAAGCGAGTTCAATCGATTAATATGTTTCATGCTGATCTTTTTATTAAGCAACGTGTTGAATTTGAGAATGTTTCTGGGAGGGATACTACATGGCTAATGACGAACAGGAATCAAAACAAACGGCGCCCGTGAATCAACCCGGACAACTCCCAAGGATTATGTCCCGGCAAATGGCTATTTATTATAGTAATTGCGCCATGGTGGCTACCACTCCCAAGGACATTTCGCTGATTTTTGGCAGATATGTTCCCGCTAACAATCAACAGGGAGACCAGACAATGGCGGAACTCTATGAACGCCACATTTACATGACGGTAGAACAGGCTCAAGAACTTAATAATACTCTAACGCGAACCCTGGAAGTTATAAAATCCAGAGAAACCAAATAGACGTTCCTTTAGTTTACTGTATTGTTTGAAGACGCGCTCTTATTACATCGGGCATCAAACGAAACTGACCGGCAAAGAAAAAACAGCGTGTGGATTTTAGCTTTTTTCTTTCAAAACATATTTTTCAACCATGTGAACTGGATAATAGGATTCTTTGGCTTTCTTCAACCCCTCTATCCCCAAGTCCTGTTCACGATTGATGTATTCGACCTTAGACCACGACTCAGATGCAAACATCTGGTTTATGGCCGTATATAGACCCGGAATTTCAGGATTTGCCTTTTCTACGTGAATTACCGCTGTTTCGGGGTTGAGAGTCTCGCCAAAAGAGAATGCCTCAACCTTTCCGTCTATCAAAATCACACCGCCCTTAAATTTCAGGAGTTTGTAGTTTTTAAGAGCTTCATAGACCGCCTGATCTTCAAGAAATAGATCCTGATTATCGGCGCATTCTCTAAATTCACACCAGTCTTCCTGTAATTGGAGAACCTCATCGATCAGCACATCATCCATACCGCGAAATTCAAAATTACAATTCTTCTTGAATCTGTTTAGATGATTTTTTTTCCTGTGATACCTGTTTCCTTTTAGTTGTATGAGGTCTTCTGACCGATAGACATAATCAAAGTTGTCCCGATCAACCTCAATTTCAAGCCTGGTTGTGTCAACGAGGTGTTCAATGTTCCTGCTTTCAACTCTGGAAATTCTCGCCTGCTCTTGAAATTCTCTGAGAATTTCAAGCAACGCGGCCAGGGCTTTTCGTTTGTTTCCCTTCCCTACCGGAAACAAACCGTAACCAGACTCCCCAGGCGGGTTCATAATTATCAGGAGACAATCTTCTGCCACTGTCCAGACCGGATTAAATTTTTTTCGCCACATGAACAAATTGGTAAACGTATATTCTGAAGCTTGAGGAGGATCACCAGCAAAAAAGGCTTGAAAGGTTGACCTGTCTTCAATTTCCAACATCTTGAGATCCTTCATCAATTACTCCTCTATTAAAAGATCTATACGTTTGATGGATAGCCACTAATTGAAAAAACGTGTTTTTAAGACTATTGTAAACTTATGTAAGTGTCTATAATGTCCCGACAAGGAGCGTCGAAATGAATGAACACGACATTAGGGAGTTTATCAAGAAACAATGCCCAACCAACAGGATTTCCTGCGAAAAGGTGTTTAAAATCTCGGAAGAATTAGGTGTATCAAAAAAGGAAATCGGACAGATTGTGAATGAACTTGAGATCAAGATCCATTCCTGCCAAATTGGCTGTTTCAAATAAATTGAAGCTCAATTTGTCTCATTGTCACGATGGAAAATATAAATTGTTTCATCTTGACGAACCATCCCAAGTTTGCGTTTTGCGACCTTTTCGACTGTTTTTGGGTCAGAGCGCAGCTTGGAAATTTTTTGTTCGAATTGATGGATTTCCTTTTCCATACTCTCGTTGTCCTGTTTTAACTGGCTTATTTTAAGCTGAATAGCGTTTTTTTGAAGGTTTCCCTGCTCCTGGAGATACATAATGGTTAAAAGAACAAACCCAACGATTAAACCAATCTTCAGGTAAAGCATAGGTTTAAAGTCCATGGCATTTAATAATCCTTAATATTCCAAATGTTAGTTGATTAAGCTATTCAATGAATTCCTTATTTAAATTAACCATACCTTATGCTTGTCTTAAGATCAACCTAAAAACTCTACACCTTGAACACCTTGGCATTATGCTGATTCGCTTCCACACACGCAACACACAAACACCATCAACTGGGCTCTTAATTCTTAATTCCGGCCCAAGCATAACCGCAAAATGTTGATTCAGATTCAAATTTGCAAAGAACTCTCAATTGTCTACCGGTAAAGTCTCGTCGCAGCTAGCTCACATTTAATTTATCTACAACTTGCCGAACCTGATCAATCAAGTCTGAAGGAAACATGCCCAAGAGCGCGTTTATACCGCCCTGAGGCGCAATCCACCCTTGGGCCGTTTCCCAGGACAGGAACTTTTCAATAGTTCCCTGAAACTGCACTGCCCCTTCGTATCCCAGAAATACTATCATGTCCGCTGTCACAATGTCGGTAGACTGGTTGGTTATTTCAACTACCGTTAATTGTAGCTGTTCTTTTAAATTCTGAACTAGCAATCGCAATCTTTTGCGAGAAATCCGATCCAACATAGAAAATGCTTCATCCAGGATCAGTATTTTGGCATTCATCGCCAAAACACCAGCCAAGGCCACTTTTTGCCTTTCACCGCCTGACAGGTTTTGGGTAAGCCTGTTTTCATAACCTTTGAGTCCTACCGCTGATATAACTTTACTAAGCCTGTCTTGCATTTCGGTTTGAGTGATCCGGATATTCTCCATCCCGAAGCATATATCGTCAACAACCGTAATGCCGATAATAGATGTAGAACAATCTCCACCGATATAACCGATGCGCATGATTTCAATTTCTTCAGCCGGCTTGATTGTGACTAACCCGGATTGTGGCTTCAGGAGACCCTTGATCAATTTGCCCAAGGTGGTTTTTCCGGAACCGTCAGGACCAGATATAACAGTCCAGGATGAATCACGGATCTCCAAATTGAGCCCGGAAAAGACCGGCGGATATTGCCCATATTGAAAATAAACGTTCTCTAGACTAATCATTGGCTAGAAGTCATTCTATGTTTCCACGGATATTATTCTATAAAAAAAGAAAAGCCGAGAATGGTTCTCGGCTTCAATCATGTAATAGACATGGAGTCTCAGGTTTCTGAGTCCTTCATTAGTTAGCCTTAATCTTGTCCAGAAGTTTTTCTTTCAAACCCTTTGCTTTTGCGGTAATTCCACTTTTTGAGGAAGACTCGCTCAAATCCTTGGGCTTTCTGTCTACCAACTCGATGATTGACATGGAGGCCCCATCACCGGCACGAAAGCCCTTCTTTATGACTCTCGTGTATCCACCAGCACGTTCAGCAAACCTGGGAGCTATATCATTAAACAAACTCTGGGTAACGTCCTTAGATCTTATGACGCTAAGAGCCTGCCTACGGGCATGTAGATCGCCACGTTTTCCCAGTGTGATCATTTTATCTGCAAGAGTCCGCAAGGCCTTAGCGCGTGCGTCTGTAGTCACTATTGATTCATGCTCAAAGAGTGAGGTCACCATGTTGCGGAGCATCGCAACGCGATGGGAAGTATTCATGCCTAGTTTATAGCGGGCTTTTCGATGTCTCATAGAAATTATCTCCAAATCATTCGCTTATGGCGTTTTCTCTTTCTTTTCTCATGTTATCGAGTTCTTCCCTTGACGGGAAAGATGGCACGATAAGACCAAGCTGGAGCCCCATATCGGACAGAATTTCTTTTATTTCATTGAGCGACTTCCGCCCGAAATTCTTTGTCTTGAGCATTTCCTGTTCTGTTTTTTGAACAAGCTCACCAATGTAACGAATGTCAGCATTCTTGAGACAATTTGCTGACCTAACGCTTAGCTCCAATTCTGCGACACTTCTGTGAAGATTTTCATTTATCTGGGGTTCTGCCTGTGGTTTATCTTCCTTAATAACCGGTTCTTCAATGTCCGGGTTCAACAGAAAAACCTTAAACTGGTCCCGAAGGATAGAAGCCGCCTTATGGAGGGCTTCCTTCGGAGTCACTGCTCCATTAGTCCAGATTTCCATGGTCAGTTTATCGTAATCCGTTCTTTGACCAACACGAGTATCGGTAACCTTGTAACTTACCTTTCTAATGGGAGAAAACACCGCATCCAGCGCCAAAGTGCCGATCTCGTCCTCAGTTTCTTCCGCAGGAGCATAGCCTTTACCCCACTCAACGGTGAGTTCCATAGAAAGACGCCCTTCCTTGGACAATGTGGCCAGAACGAGATCTGGATTTATTATCTCGACAGCGTGCGTTGTCTGAATATCTCCAGCAAGGACTTCACGCTCTCCAACTGCTTCGAGTTTGATCTTTTCAGGACCGTCGGTAAACATCTTCAGGTTAACCTGTTTGAGGTTTAGCAATAAATCGGTCACATCTTCTTTTACGCCCGGAACGGTCGAAAATTCATGCAGTACGCTTTCTATTTTGGTTTTGGTTATCGCTGCTCCCGGCAGAGAAGATAACAACACTCTCCTCAACGAATTACCGAGTGTTATGCCAAATCCTCGTTCCAGAGGCCCGATAACATACTTTCCGTATTCATTCGTATCATCCCCATCGACCTCTAACCGGGCAGGATCAAGATTAGTCCAGGGGCGGGTCATCAGGGTTTGCCCTGTATCACTCATGGCTTTCCTCTCGTAGTCTGCGCAGTCTCTGGTAGGACCCTTTATGGGCCGTTTGGATTAAGCAGGCCAGGACGGAGCAGAGTAAAAAGCCGTTTCCGTATGCCATATTCCCATGCAAACGGCGTATCCTACACATGTAACAATATTCAATTATCACAACACCGCTATTTCGAATAAAATTCAACGATGAGTTGTTCTCTGATCGTTGGTGGTAATTCCTCGCGGGTGGGAACACCTTTAATGATTCCTTTAAAATTTTCAGGCTCTACTTCGAGCCATTGAGGAACAGGTCTGCGTCCTACTGCGGACATGGAATCTTCGATACCCTTCAGTTTTTTACTCTTTTCTTTGACTTCAATTACCATTCCCGGTTTGGTGAGATAAGAAGGGATATCCACCTTTCTTCCATTGACTAGAAAGTGTCCATGATTTATGAGCTGACGGGCCTCGGATCTTGAAGAAGCAAACCCCATTCGGTAGACAATGTTGTCCAACCGAGATTCAAGCAATAGCAGCAGATTTTCGCCTGTGACGCCTCGACGCTGCTCAGCTAGGTGAGCATAATTTCTAAACTGTTTTTCAAGTAACCCATAGATGCGTCGAACTTTTTGTTTTTCTCTGAGTTGGACCCCGTAGTCTGTATACTTAGACCGACCCTGCCCGTGCTGCCCGGGAGGATAATTACGTCTCTCAACAGAGCATTTGTCTGAATAACACCTGTCTCCCTTAAGAAACAATTTGGTTGTTTCACGACGACAGAATCTACAAACTGAATCTCGATAACGCGCCAAGCTAAGACTCCTTTACCTGAGGACAAAGATCCCTAAAGACCACACTAAACCCGTCTTCTTTTCGGAGGCCTGCAGCCGTTGTGTGGTATTGGTGTAACATCTTTGATTAAACTGATCTGGAAACCTGCCGACTGGAGGGACCTTAAAGCCGCTTCCCGCCCGGCGCCCGGACCATTAATAAGGACCTCCACTATTCGCATACCATTTTCCATAGCCTTACGGGCCGCGTCCTCGGCTGCAAGTTGGGCCGCAAATGGAGTCGATTTCCTGGACCCCTTGAATCCCTGGGTTCCGGCTGAAGACCAGGCAATTACGTTACCTTCCGGATCAGTAATCGTTACAATGGTATTGTTGAAGGTCGACTGAATGTGAGCGACTCCCCGGGGGACATTTCGACGTTCTTTTTTCTTCTTGATTATACGCCTTCTCGGCATTGATTTCTCCGTTACGATAACATAATGGCAAACAGAAGCGTTGTTTCTTTTGGCCGCATGAAACCCGTCAGTAGGCTAACTGTTCAACAGGACAGCGCTACTTCTTTTTTCCAATCTGCATTTTGCGGGGACCTTTTCTGGTTCTCGCATTGGTATGCGTCCTCTGTCCTCTTACAGGCAGTCCCCTACGATGACGGAGTCCACGGTAACACCCGAGATCCATAAGCCTTTTGATGTTCATACTGATATCTCGACGCAGATCACCTTCAACTTTGTATGAGCGATCAATGGCTTCACGAATCTTCGCGACATCGACCTCGGTCAGTCTATCGGAATTCATACCAGGTTCAATGCCGGATTCTTCTAAGATCTTCAAAGCAGTAGCTCGACCAATTCCATATATGTAGGTCAGAGCAATTTCCATACGTTTGTTTTTGGGAAGGTCGATCCCCGCAATACGCGCCACAGTATTCCTCCAGGCGTTAACGCCTTGCTATTACAGAGCTTATCCCTGTCTCTGCTTATGTTTCGGATTTTCGCAGATTACTCTTACAATACCTTTACGTTTTATGATTTTGCACTTGTCGCAAATTCGCTTAACTGATGCCCTCACTTTCATGAGCGCCTCCTTTTCCTCTGCCGGAAAAAACCAATTCAGTCTATGGCCTTTTCAATCCGGCTGAAAATCTCTTCGATGGGACCAACGCCTGCAACTTTTCTTAACAGCCCTTTGGCCGCATAGTATTCAATAAGAGGCGATGTCTGTTTATTGTAGACGTCCAGTCTCTCTCTGATCGTTGTCTCATTGTCGTCATCTCTCTGATAAAGCTCAGAACCACACACATCACATATTCCATCTTTTTTAGGAGCATTGAACATGACGTGAAACATGGCTCCACAGGCCGAATTACGACAGGTTCTTCTTCCAGAGAGTCTTTTGACAAGTTCTTCGTCAGGAACATCAACAAGGACTGCATGGGAAATAGATTTGCCCTGAGCCTCCAGAATGCTGTCAAGGGCTTTGGCTTGAGCCAATGTTCTGGGAAATCCATCCAGCATGTAACCTTTGTCCAGATCAGGCTTGGAGAGTCTTTCTTCAACAACGCCAATCACTACATCATCCGGCACAAGTTCGCCCTTGTCCATATAGGTCTTGGCTTTCATCCCCATAGGTGTGCCTTCTTTTAGAGCGGCTCTAAATATGTCACCCGTGGAAATTTGTGGAATTGCGAGCTTTTCTACCAGCATCTTCGCCTGAGTGCCTTTACCGGAACCGGGTCCTCCCAAAAGTATGATCCTCATCTTTCACTCCTTAACCTGTAATGTTAACTAGCGTCTTCCCTTAATTCGTCCAGTACGAATAAAACCTTCGTAATGCCTCTGTATCAAATGTGTTTCGATCTGAGAAAGAGTGTCCAGCGCTACCCCGACTACAATAAGTAAAGACGTGCCGCCGAAGTAGAAGGGAGCGTTGAATCGACTGATTAAAAGAGAGGGCAGTACACACACTACCGATATGTAAATTGCTCCACCTAAAGTAATTCTTGTAAGAACCTTGTCAATATATTGAGCTGTCCTCTTCCCAGGTCTTATCCCGGGAATGTATCCACCATATTTCTTCATGTTATCCGCCACATCAACGGGGTTAAACGTAACCGCCGTGTAGAAGTAACAGAAGAAAACTATCAATGCTACGTAGACAGCCTCATAAACGACCGTTCCAGGACGAAGCCAGTTGGTGATTGATGTTACAATTGGAACGTCCAG
>DYRE01000480.1 GCA_020718965.1 Desulfomonile tiedjei | reverse complement strand
TCTGGCGGCTCTGAATCTTTGTCGCGCCGAAGAGGCTGGACTTGATCTCCTGACTCTGTGTTCCGGATGTGTCAACACGCTTAAAGAAGCTAATCACGCCCTCAAAAAAAGTGACGCGAAGAGACGTAAGATAAACCGGATACTCGAAGACCAGAACCATCATTATAAAGGGACGATTGAAGTTACTCACATTCTGGATGTTCTTTACCAGGACAGTGTTGTTGAGAAGCTTATAAAGGAAATGTCTCTGGAATTGCCGATGAAGATCGGATGTCACTATGGGTGCCATTATTTTAGGCCCCCTAAAATAATGTATCCGGATGAATTGTCTGATTCCGAGTCATACGTTCCCGTAAAGATGGATCATCTTTTGTCAATAATAGGTATGGAACCCACAGAGTATTCAAGGAAATTTCTCTGTTGTGGGTCTCCGCTTGGCGCGAACGCCGACCAGGACGCGGGTTACGCCATAGTTAAAGAAAAACTTGGGCACATTCGCGAAAGACATATAGACGCGCTCTCCGTAATTTGCCCATCTTGTTTTGAGCAGTTTGATATGGGGCAGATAGCGCTGTCCAGAAAATTCAAGGATCAATCAAAGATTCCCATATTCTACCTTACCCAACTGGTGGGCTTGTCTATGGGAATGACTCCAAAAGAAGTAGGTCTTGATGTTCATAGGGTAAAATCGAAGAAATTGCTCGAGAGCATAGGGATCTCCTGATTTAGAAACTGGAAGTTGAGATGACAGAAAAAAGAAAACCACCTTTAACAAAAGAACAGATTGAGGAACTTCGAGAAGACCTCAAACTGGCGGATACTCTTACGAGGATAGAAAATACTCTCCTGGTGCTTTCAGGAAAAGGAGGCGTCGGAAAGAGTACGGTCGCCGTTAACCTTGCCGCTGCGCTTGCGGCTTCAGACAGGGAAGTTGGGCTGCTCGACATAGATATTCACGGTCCCAGCGTGCCTACCTTGCTAAAACTTGAGGGAGCGGAAGTAAAGCGCGGACTAGGAGGAGGTCTGGAGCCAATAAAGGTTTCCAAGACGCTGAAGGTTATGTCAATGGAATTCGTTATGCGGGAAAATAGGGACCAGGCCGTTATCTGGCGCGGTCCTATGAAACATAGGATGATTCATGAATTCCTCTCAGAAGTTGATTGGGGAAACCTGGACTTCCTGATTGTAGACGCCCCTCCCGGAACAGGCGATGAACCTCTTTCTATTTGTCAGATGGCCCCACCGAGGTCACAGGCCCTTATTGTAACCACCCCGCAGAAAGTCGCGATTCGGGACGTAAGAAAATCGATCAATTTCTGTAAGAGTCTTGAAATGCCGATCTTTGGAATAATTGAGAATATGAGTGGTTTTGTCTGTCCGTCTTGTGGAGTGACCCATCAACTGTTCAAGACGGGAGGCGGGGAAAGCCTGGCGAGGGAAACCGGGTACCGATTTCTCGGAAGTATTCCCATAGACCCACAAATTGTTTCATCGTCCGATGATGGAAAACCATTCGTCACTGAGTTTCCAACTTCTCCAAGTTCAAGGGCATTTGAACAAATCATAGGTCCAATTCTGGAGTTGTCGACTCCTCGTCTAAAGAAACATTAGTAATTGTAAGCGGCTATCCACAGATTTGGCATCGGAAATG
>DYRE01000092.1 GCA_020718965.1 Desulfomonile tiedjei | reverse complement strand
TTGAGATCTTTTAGAGCTAACGACGCATAAACTTGACATTTTTTCACCAAAAGTATACAAAGCCGATTCAATTACAAGGATAACTATCAGGAGATCACCACAGGTGTCGGACCCCTCGTCGAATTCAGTGAAGCGTTCCCCATCATCTTTAAAAGATGTTCGCCTAAAAAAACTTGAAGAACTTGTTGAATCCGGGATTCAACCATATACTACAGGATTCCGGCCTGACTTGAGGTCTTCGGAATTGAAATCTAAATATGGCGGGATATCAGAAGAAGACAACGTTAGTGACATAGTCAGAATTGCTGGACGAATCATGGCGGTTCGTGTACTTGGGAAGGCTTCGTTCATGCGAATTCAGGACGTAGCTGGTGACATCCAGATATACCTGGCCAGAGATATTTTGGGAGTAGAGACCTATAACCAGGCAAAGAAACTCGACATTGGAGACATAGTCGGCATGAGCGGTTCGCCGTTCAAAACCAGAACCGGCGAACTCAGTCTGGCGGTTCAAAGTTTCGTGTTATTGACAAAATCACTTAGGCCTCTTCCCGAGAAGTGGCACGGACTTTCTGATGTGGAAATTCGATACAGGCAGAGATATCTTGACCTGATGGTCAACAGGTCGTCTCGTGAAGTCGTTGTTGCGAGAACCCAAATCATATCCTACCTGAGAAATTTTCTCACAGACAGAGGATTCCTGGAAGTTGAAACACCTATGATGCAAACAATTCCAGGGGGCGCTACGGCGAGGCCATTTGAGACGTTTCACAATGCCTTGAACCGTCAACTATATCTCAGAGTAGCCCCGGAATTATATCTTAAAAGGCTTCTCGTAGGAGGTTTCGACAGGGTTTTCGAAATTAACAGGAACTTTCGTAACGAGGGGATTTCGACCCAGCATAATCCAGAATTTACCATGCTGGAGTTTTATCAGGCGTACAGTACGTATGATGACATGATGAGCCTCACTGAAGAAATGCTGTCCAGTCTGGCGATCAAAATAGTCGGGTCTCAGAGTTTTAAGTATGGCGACAGAGATGTTGATTTAACGCCTCCATGGCCGAGAATCACAGTTAAGGAATCACTTCTGAATCATGGTGTGCTGAATTCGAATGAAGTGGAAGACAGAAATGCTGTTTTTATCAAGGCATTGGAACTCGGAGTTCCCGTTGACAAAGATGATTCATTGGGCAAACTCCTCATGGCAATCTTCGATGAAGTCGTTGAAGGGAACCTTTGGGGCCCGGTTTTTGTTCATCATTATCCCGTGGAGGTTTCGCCTCTTGCCAGACGCAATGATGATGACCCTGCTGTGACTGACAGATTTGAGCTATATGTTTGTGGTCGAGAAATGGCGAACGCATTTACAGAACTCACGGATCCGGTTGACCAGCGAAACAGGTTCGAGGAACAGGTCCGGGCGCGACAGGCGGGTGACGAAGAAGCCCATTTTCTGGACGAGGATTTTCTTCGAGCGCTAGAATACGGGATGCCTCCAGCGGCAGGGGAAGGCCTCGGCATTGATCGTTTGGTCATGCTGCTGACGAATGCCCAGTCGATCCGAGAGGTCATCTTATTCCCTCATATGAGGCCTGAAAAAGGGCTTGAATGAATCTTCCGCTAGAATTAGTAGTCGGGCTTCGTTACATAAGGGCCAAACGTAAACAGGCATTCATCTCGGTGATTAGCGCCTTCGGAGTTCTTGGTGTTACGCTTGGCGTTATGACCCTGATAATAGTACTGGGTGTAATGAATGGGTTTGAACGCGATTTAAAGGAAAAGATTCTTGGCACGGTTTCTCACCTCGTTGTCATGAATAATTCCACAAGGTCTATCACTGACTGGAAACAGGTGATGGATCGGATCAAATCGCTTGACGGTATCAACGCTGTAACCCCTTATATCTATGGACAGGCAATGCTTTCAGCCAGAGGCAGAGTCCGTGGAGTTATAGTAAGGGGTATTGATCCACAATCGGCCCCTCAGGTGATATCACTTTCAAACTATCTGGAAAAAGGGTCACTTTCAGAACTCCAGGAAACAGAGCACGAAATTAACGGAGTAATAATTGGCAAAGAACTCGCCAGTGCAAACTCTTTGAGAATTGGAGACTCGATACAGCTAATTTCACCTCAAGGCAAGAGAACACCTATCGGAGCCATCCCCAGGGTTCAGAATTTCAAAATAGTGGGAATCTTCAAATCCGGGATGTACGAATTTGATTCTAATCTGGTTTATATGGGGTTAAGTGAGGCTCAGAAATTTTTCGAGATGGGATCCGGAGTCACGGGTATTGAGGTAAACCTCAGAAACATTTACGACGCGCCCAAAATAGCCTCCAGGATCGAATCGACCCTGGGCGTTCCCTATTGGACCAGAACCTGGAGAGATATGTACAGGAATCTGTTCAGCGCGCTCAAACTAGAAAAAATAGCCATGTTTATTATATTGACCTTTATTGTTCTTGTAGCGGCTTTTAATATCATAATATCACTGATCATGCTCGTGATGGAAAAGAGTAGGGACATAGCGGTACTGAAATCGCTCGGCGCTACTTCTGACCGCATAATGAGAATATTCGTCGTTCAGGGCATGATCATAGGGGCGACTGGAACCGCTCTAGGCGCTGTGGCCGGACTGGTCGGCGGCGCGCTGCTTTCAAGGTATCCGTTTATAGAATTACCTGAAGAAATTTACACGATCTCTACTCTTCCGATCGCAATCTACCCTTGGGATGTTGTCATAATCTGCATGTTGGCGTTGACGATATGTTTCCTTGCAACACTTTACCCGTCTTATAGAGCGGCTCGCCTGGAACCTGCGGAGGCGCTCAGATATGAATGATTCCTGCATTTATCAAGTTTCCGATCTGAGAAAAGTTTATCATTCTCCAGTTCGGGAACTCGAAGTGTTGAGAGGTGTCAACCTTGAAGTTCGTCATGGAGAAAGCATCGCGGTTATGGGTCCATCAGGAGTTGGAAAAACAACATTGCTTCATGTGCTTGGCTTATTGGACGAACCTACATCGGGAACAATTGTTCTGGATGGAGTCAACATAGGCGTTTTGGGGGAACTCGAGAAATCAAGAATCAGAAACCAACGCTTGGGTTTTGTTTTTCAGTTTTTTCAGTTGTTACCAGAATTTACCGCCTTGGAAAATGTTCTTATGCCTGGACTCATCGCCGGTCATGACATGAAGGCTTTACGGACTAAAGCTGAGAAACTTATGGACGATGTCGGATTGACAGACAGAGCGCATCACCGTCCTGGAGAATTGTCCGGAGGAGAACAGCAGCGAGTGGCGATTGCCAGAGCGTTGATAATGGACCCGGATGTAATTCTAGCAGATGAACCAACTGGCAATCTTGATCCCGAGACCGGAGCGGAGATAGAAAATATCCTTCGAGACCTCAACCTGGAAATGAACACATCCCTAATTGTCGTAACTCACAAAGAATCCCTTGCGAAGGTCATGAGCAGGCGAGTGAACCTTTGCGCGGGAAGATTAGAGGAGATGCAATGAATAGAGTTCTCCTCGTCGTTGGTATACTTTTGTGTTTGTTAACTCTTTCAACTGATTCCGACGCCAAAAAGATAGATAAGATTGTAATATTTCCTTTCAAGATGGTTACAAAGGGGCAGAAGGCGCAAGATTTCAGCAACGAGCTTGCTGGGGCCCTTGCCGCTGAATTAACCAGAGACGGTGATGTTGAGGTAATATCGGGCATGCCGTTCATAGCCGCTATCCAGGCTCAAAAAATTGATCCAAAGCGCCTGCTAAAGATCGCGGAAAAAGTCGGAGCCCAAGGTGTCCTTTGGGGAACCGTCTCTCAACTAGAGGATGGACTTTCACTTGAAACTTATGTGGCTAACGTTGAACCTGGTTCGAAGCCGAAATTTTTTTCAACTACGGGTCAAGATTTTAAAGATCTTTTCAACAAGATGAAAGAAGTCGGCAACGAAATTGGCGGAGCCGTTCTGGATCGGCCAAAAGTTGGGGAGATCAAGATCGAGGGGAACAAGAGAATACAGAGAGAGGCAATACTCAACAAACTCGAAATGAAATCGGGTTCACCGTTTAGCAAGAGCGCAGTGAGCGACGAAATCCGGGACATATACTCGATGGGATATTTCGATGATGTTCAGATAAATGCGGAGGAAAACGCCAATGGACAGATGGATCTCCGCATAGCCGTAAAAGAAAGGCCGTCGATAAAGACAATTAATATAGAAGGAAATAAGGTTTTCTCAAAAGATGAAATACTTGACGCGTTGACGACAAAATCCTTTACCGTGGCAAGTGTCCAGAAAATACGCGACGATGTGTCCAAAGTGAAGCAGATGTATGAAAAGGAGGGGTATTACAAACCTACCATTGATTACGAAATTAAGGAACTTTCTCCCAATGAAGCCAGCCTCACATTCAAGATTTCAGAAGGGGACAAGAGTTACCTGACGGATCTGATCCTGGATGGACGATCCAAGCTAACTGAGAAAGATATCAAGAAAATTATGAGCGTCAAAGAGAAAAGCTGGTTCTGGTTTCTGGACGAATCTGGAACATTTACAAGGGAAAAACTTGAAGAGAATCGAATGCGGATAATTGCCTACTATTTGGAAAACGGATTCATCAACATTCAGGTTGGCGCTCCCAAAATGGATATACAGGGTAACACTGTCAAGGTTACATTTCCCATAAGGGAGGGAGATCGGTTTCAGATTAGAAAAGTTGACGTTGAAGGCGATCTGGTAGTCCCGGCTGATCAACTCAGGGATTCGCTGCAGTCAAAACCTCGTACGTGGTTCAAACGATCTTCTCTGGCCGACGATATTAAAACCTTAACGAAATTATACAATAATCTAGGGTATGCTTACGCTGATATCGAACCACAGCAGAGAATTAACGACAAACACAATTTTGTTGACGTTGTATTCAAAGTTACTAAAGGCGAGAAGATAACCATAGACCGGGTCGATATTGCGGGTAACGACAGAACCCGGGACAAGATTATCAGGAGAGCTTTAACGATATCTGAAGGAGACGTTTATAACGCCGACAGCTTTGAAGCTACCAAAAACAATCTTGAGGGGATGGATTTTTTTGAGGCCGTAAAGCTTAAAACATCTCCAGGATCCCGTCCAGACACCATGAATGTGACTGTAGAAGTGATAGAAAAAAAGACAGGCTCTCTCGCTGCCGGTCTGGGTTACTCATCCCAGGACGGAGCTATGGGAAACATCGATCTCAAGGAGAGGAATCTCTTTGGAATGGGGATCGTTGCAAATGCAAAGGCAAGCCTTTCTGGGCGGCGAAGCAATTATGAAGGGTCCTTGACATATCCATGGATTTTTGATTATCCAGTAACTGGCAGTATAAAGGGATATCAGGCTGTTCAGGGAGAGCAAAACTTTGTCCGGGACAGTAACGGGGGCAGCGTCTTTCTATCCTATCCACTGTATGGTCTTTGGTCTATGTCCACTGGTTTTGCCAGAGACTCTAGTAAACTGTCGGGTTTTCAACCCACATTCGCACAATCTATCGTAGCGTATTATGCGAGTTACAACACAACGGCTCAGAGATTTCTTAATATTTCCGAGAACTCCGTTTCCTTTAACGTAGGGAGAGATACCAGAAACAATTCCGTAATTCCGACGGCCGGCTCCAAACTTACTCTAGGAGCAAGGTTATCAGGATTTGGCGGGGATGTAGCTTTTTCAAGCTATTACTCCGAGGGAATCTACTACCGGTCGGCGTTCTGGAGGACAGTGCTGAAATTCAGAGCAAACATGTCCATGCTGACGGAGGTCGGAACCGATCCTATACCGTTTGACCGAAGAATCCTGCTTGGTGGAATTCAAAGCATCAGAGGTTACAAGGCCGGGGAGATAGGGCCTCGTGATCGATACGGCAATGTTATGGGTGGAGACAGAGCGCTATTTTCAAACGTGGAGTTTCTATTTCCTCTTGTCGATAGATTGAAACTTAATGGTGTAACTTTTTTTGACCTCGGAAACGCCTGGAATGTCAGCAACAGTTTTTTTATGACTGATGTAAAGGCTGGAGTGGGCGTAGGCATACGATGGGTCTCGCCAATGGGACCACTTAGAATAGAATACGGGTGGAAAATTAATCCTCAAAAAGGTGAGGATCCGGGAGCATTTGCCTTTGCCATGGGTCAACTATTCTGATAAACCATCACTCCTGACTTGGCAATGGATCTTTGGCCCGTCATATAACCCTTGACGTAAATGAAAAACGAAGAATTGAAAGGAGTCTGATACATGACTGGACACAGAATTTTTATCCCCCTGCTCGCAGCTTTGATTTTGACGTTTGCCTTTGGAACCGCCTTTGCCCAACAAGCACTCACTGTTGGGTTTGTAGATTTGCAGCAACTTCAGGCCAAGTCAAAACGGATTCAAGAAATGCAAAAGAAGTTTGCGGAACTTAACAACATTAAGAGAGCTAATCTTGAAAAGAAACAAAATGACTTGAAATCGCTGACGGATCAGCTTCAGAAACAGGGGCCCATGCTGAAGGAAGAGACTCGTAACGAAAAGATAAAAGAAATCGGTATGAAAGAAATGGAGTTAAAGCTTACCCAGAAACAGGCCGAAAGCGAACTGCAAAATGAAGCCAGGGCGCTGGATGAGTCCATGATGAGGGATCTCCACAAAATTATAAGCGAACTTCGTAAACAGAAAAAACTTTCTCTTATCTTTAATTCTACTGCAGCCCTGCTTGCCGCTGATGATTCGTTGGACCTCACAAACGAGGTTGTCCAAATGTATGACGCAAGCGCCGCTACCAAACCGGCTGCTTCCGAAAAACCAAAACCCGCAGCTCCTCCGGCAGCCGGCCAACCAAAGCCAAAAGCTCCAAGGTAGGGAACTGAATTTCCGTGACGACGCTGACGCTGAAAGAAATAGCGGACTTTCTTGGTTGTGAATCCTCTGAGAGTCCTGGCCCGGAAATCTCTGGGGTCAAGCCCCTGGAATTCGCCACAAGCTCAGATGTTACCTACATCTCTGAGGCGAAGTTTCTTTCTTTACTCAATATGAGCAGGGCCTCCGCCGTTCTTATCGCCAAGAACATGGAGGCCCCGTCTAGACCTCATGTTCGGTCCGGCAACCCGGAAGCTGATTTTGCGAGGCTCACGGCGCTGTTTTACGGCTATTCGGGTATGTCCCAGCATGAAATCTCAAAACACGCGTGCATTGACCCTACCGCCACGATTGGATCGAATGTTTCGATAGGGCCGTTTTCAGTTATAGGGCCCAATTGTGTTATTGGAAACGGTTCTTCCTTAGGGGCCCATGTCGTTATCGGTGAAAACGTGGCAATAGGGGAATCGACAGTAATCTTTCCGAATGTAACCATATATAGTGGAGTAAAAATCGGTTCCAGGGTTATTGTTCATGCTGGCGCCGTGATAGGCTCAGATGGCTTTGGGTACGCGAGGGATGTGGACAGTTCAGGGTCACCAGTGACTATCAAAAAGTTTCATAGCGGGTCGGTTGAAATCCATGACGATGTTGAAATTGGAGCTTTGACGGCTATAGATAGGGCATTGGCGGGTGTCACCACGATACATAAGGGAGTCAAGATCGATAATCTGGTTCAGATCGCTCACAACGTTAGCATTGGTTCAGGAACAGTAATAGCGTCCCAAGTTGGAATAGCAGGAAGTTCATCAGTTGGATCCCACTGCATGATAGGTGGGCAGGTTGGTGTGAGGGATCACGTATCAGTCGGCAACGGTGTAATTCTGGCCACTCGAGTCGGGATCTACCGTAATGTTCCGGATGGTTCGGTCATGGCCGGCTCCGTCCCGGCGATGTCCCACAAAATATTCCTTAGGACGCAGTCCCTTTTCAAGAGATTGCCGGAAATGCTGGATCGGATAAGAAATCTGGAACGAACTGTGAAAGCGAACAACGAGGAAACATAATGATCCATCCTACAGCCGTGATTGACTCAGGAGCCCAAATTGATCCAACTGCCTTCATTGGCCCTTATTCGATCATTGGCCCAAAGGTTCGTATAG
>DYRE01000091.1 GCA_020718965.1 Desulfomonile tiedjei | reverse complement strand
TTTCTGCTACAGGCGGCCTAAAATGAAATGTCCAGTATGCGGTGAAATCGAAGATAAAGTCATCGACTCCAGACTGGCGAAAGACAATACCGCAATTCGTAGGAGACGACAGTGTCTGAACTGTATGAAAAGGTTCACCACCTATGAACGAATTGAAGAAGTAGTGCCTTTTGTAATCAAGAAGGATGGCCGCAGAGAGGCTTTCGACAGACGGAAAATTATCGAAGGAATGGTTAGAGCTTGTGAAAAAAGACCAATCAGCATGGAACAGATAGAAACCGTAGCCGACAGCATTGAACAGGATCTGCTGGAAAGATCGGAAAAGGAAATCCATATTTCCTACATAGGGGAAAGGGTCATGGAAGCTCTCAAAAAAATGGATGAAGTAGCTTATGTGAGATTCGCTTCTGTGTACAGATCCTTTAGGGATATAGAAGAATTTGTCAATGAGATAAAAGAACTGTATGAACTTAAAGAATCAAAGGAACAGCAACCGGATCACGGACAGCCGGATGAGCCACAATTACCGTAAGGTATCTAATGAAGCGATAAGATTTATGTCCAGGGCCATCCGAATCGCCCGAAAGGGCTTGGGTAGAACGTCCCCAAATCCCATGGTTGGCGCAGTAGTGGTCAAGAACGGCACGATTCTGGGAGAGGGCTTTCATCGTGCACTGGGAGAACCGCATGCCGAGGTTGAAGCAATACGTGCCGCCGGACCTCACACCGAGGGCGCAGAACTCTTTGTAACTTTGGAGCCATGCAACCACTACGGACGTACCCCCCCTTGCACGCAAGCCATAATGGCCGCAGGAATAAAAAAAGTGTATTATGGGATAGACGATCCCAATCCATCGGTAATTGGCGGTGGAGCGGATTTTCTGCGTAAAGCCGGTATAGAGGTCGTAGGGCAGGTTTTGGAAAACAGGTGCAGGGCTCTCAATGAGATGTATCTTACGAACGTCACTTTCAGAAGACCGTTTGTTTATCTGAAACTGGCTATGAGCCTGGATGGTAGGGTCGCAACCAGGACCGGGCATTCTCAGTGGATTACCTCAGAACAGTCAAGGATGAGAGTCCATCGTTTAAGGGACAAAGTAACCGCTGTCATGGTCGGAATTAGGACAGTTCTCGCAGACAATCCTTTCCTAACAACCAGATTGAAGGGGGGCGTGGGCAGAGACCCTATACGTATAGTTGCGGACTCCAATTTAAGAACTCCTCTGGAAGCGAACATTTTTAACCAAACGTCACAGGCGGGGGTGATTATAGCAACTCGTAAAAACCCGCCGTCGAGACTCAAGTCCAGACTCGAAAAAAAAGGATGCCGGGTCATCGAAACTACCAGCTTGGACCGTGTAGACCTTAGAGACCTGCTCACAAACCTTTATCAAATGGGAATAACCTCATTATTGATTGAAGGTGGAGCGGGACTCGCTTGGGGAGCTCTAGAAGCTAGAATTGTCGATCGTTGCATATTCTTTTACGCTCCAATCATAATCGGCGGCAAGTCGGCTCCCAGTGGAGTCTCCGGAGCTGGTATAGATAGACTGGAACAGGCCCCAAGGTTGGTAGACATGCGATCATCGAGGGTTGGTCCGGACATTCTTGTAGAAGGAAAAGTGGTTTATCCAGGCAATCAAGATGATATTACAAATAAATCCCGTTAATCCTCAGCCCAGGCATATCTCCAAGGTGATCGATATACTAAAACGTGATGGTGTAATAGCCTACCCCACCGACACTGTTTATGGTCTTGGGTGCGATATCGCAAGCAGAAAAGCCCTTGAAAGAGTGCGCAGAATAAAAAAAATAGACAACAAGAGACATCTTTCTTTCGTTTTCTCCGATTTAAAAACAATCTCCCTTTATGCACAGGTAACTGATAATGATTACAAGTTACTTAAGAGGTATCTACCCGGAGCCTATACGTTTATCCTTAAGGCCACCCGGCTCGTTCCTCGAATTGTCCTGACCAAAAAACAGGAAGTAGGTATACGGATCCCTGACAACCGAATCTGCCAGGCGTTGTTAGCTGAATTGGGAAACCCCATCCTGAGTTCCTCGGTCAGATTGCCGGACGATCAGTTGTTGGATGACCCCAGAGAAATTGAACGCATATACAGAGGTCAAATTGATTTGGTTATCGATGGTGGTATCTTTTTTCCTCAACCATCAACTGTAATAAGTCTACTTGATGGCTCCCCAGAGGTGATTAGAGAGGGAAAAGGAGACGTTACGGCCTTTCTTCAGGACTGACAACATCATACAACATAGTTGCTACAGTCTTCGCGCTCCCGGAATGTCCGGCCAATTCTTCAAGTCCCAGTCTACCCATCACCGCCGACTGTTTCATGTCATCCAATGATTTAATTAGCGAATTGAATAGCTCTTCCCCATTCGATGTCTCCACAGCGGCTCCAACCTTGACCAGCAAATCACGTGCGTCACGAAAATCTTCCATTGATGGACCAAACAATACTTTTTTTCCCCATGCGACTGGCTCCAATATATTTTGTCCACCCTTCGGCACGAGTGACCCCCCCACAAAAACAACTGAAGCCACAGAATAGAATCTAAGTAACTCACCCGTGGTATCAAGGATGACAATGTTTTGTGACCGTCTTCGTTGGCCAAGATCAAAGGAACTTCTCATGAATGGAGTTTCAAGACCTCTTTCTCTTATAGCCGACAATATAGAAGAAATGGTCTCGGTATGCCGGGGGGCTATAATTAGAATCAATTTGGGAAATGTCTTCAAAAGCCTCTGAAAACAATCCAGCACAATTTCATGCTCACCAGGGTGAGTGCTTCCCGCCACCCAAACTTTGTCAGATTCTTTTAAGTTTAGAATAATCCGAGACTGCTCTTGAGTGTCTTCAGAAACACTTCGAATGGCGGCGTCAAATTTTGTATTGCCCACTACCCGAACCCTGTCCGGATGGGCGCCCATTTTCAGTATGCGGTATTTGTCAGTTTCGGAAGCCATCAGAAACATGTCTATGGGTTCCATTATCTTCGCAACCATGGGTTGAATCTTCATATATCTGGGGAATGAACGATCGGAAATTCTCCCGTTCACTAGAATTATTTTGGAGTTTCTTTTTTTGAGGCTGTAAAGTAAATTTGGCCAGATTTCAGTTTCCATCAATACGAAGAGGTCCGGTCTTATTCGGTCGGTGACCCTATTCACAAACCTTGGGAGATCTATGGGCATGAAGATAAAGTAATCTATTCCATTCATTGTGGCCTGGGCATGTTTCTGGCCAGTTTCTGTACCGTTTGAGACGATAATGGTGCAATGCGGGGCAAGTTTTCTGAACTGACGCGCCACCGGAGCCAATGCTACTGTTTCCCCTACCGAAACCGCATGAAACCAGACGACAGGTCTCGGCATCCCGGTTTTAGGAAAACCATCAGGCAGTCGTCCCATTTTTCCACTTAGGGAATGGCGGTATTTCCCCGAGAAAATGATTTTGGGTAAATAATAGCTGAGTAGAATTGGGACTCCGAAAGTATGAATGAAGAAATTATAGATGAAGCGGGCCATGCTATGCGGTATCGTCAAACATTACCGACATGTTTCGGTTTTGACCGAAAAGGTAGTTTCTATTTGAAAATTCTTTTCCAAGAGAAAAGGATTCGGTTCCATCTTGGAAATCTTGGCAATGGTACGCCAGCCCCCAACAGGTGAGGTAACTTCGAATTTGGCAGGGAGCCAACCGTTTTCGCCCTGCTTGAAATCACCAAAATCAGCCGTGAGATCGATATCTCCCCGGGGATCTATTCTAACCAGTCGCAAAAGATTAAGACTACGGGTGTCGAGAGTGGCCCCCCAAACCCTCCCCTGAAAAGTAATCCTTATAACTATTTTTTCCTGATCTTTTGACAAAACCCGGTCAAATCGCACGTCACGCCACTGGAGCAAGACCATTGGAATGAGGCCTTCTATTTCTGCAACGTCCGGAAATTTTCGGGCAAAACATTCTTTGCCTCCTTTGATTATCTTCCCTTCCTGAGGAACATAAAGCTCAAAGGATGTGGATTTCATCACAAGTTCAAAAAGAGTTGCGCCGCCAGCGCCCAATCCTTGAAACCTAAAATCGCTAGGGCGACGATATAGAAGAAATCCTCTGATCTCCTGGCGTGATTTGTCAATTTCATTCATGGTTGTAATGTTCATTCCAGCCTTAAACGCAGATAGGTTCTTTCCCCGGTTGTATAGCAATGTTGGAATTTCCTCTGGTTTAGCCGGAACCTGGGCTTGCGTCGATCCCAGTGACAAAAGAAAGACTGCGAAAAAAAATAAACACGTCTTTATCAGACCACTAACGAGATTTTGGGTTAGCATCTTCAGGAATTCACCGCCTATTCGGCGTTTTTTTAGTCCACGACCATTTCCCATAGCAGACTGAAGCTCGCTATGCAACAACAGCGAAATCAATGTCAGCGAATAATCTTAGGCAAGATTCAACTATGGAAGATTCTTATGGGAATTTACGCGCAACTTCCTGGCCGACACAGAACGCTTCCCTTGAAAAAAAGTGATCAGTCCCGCTTCAAGGGTTCACAATCTAACAGCCACCAGGATTGTGAAATACCGAAGCAAAAAACAGCGACTATCTCCGTCTTCTTTTGTTAGGCATCGCCTTACGGGGGTATACAATGATTCTGCGGAGCGCCCCTTCTCCATAACTCTTTGTATATACCTCTTTGTCCTCGGAGAGAATCATGTGAATGATCCTTCGTTCATTGGCCGGCATCGGATTAAACGCCGCAGGTTTCAGGGATTTCTTTGCTTTCTGGCTCATTCTCAAAGCCATATCGCGAAGAATTTCCTGTTTTCTTCTCCGATAGTCCTCTGTATCAACTATTATCTCAGTCTTTTCATCAAATGGCGTTTCTCTATTAATCGACTTGTTGAGAATATACTGCAACGCATCGAGAGTCTGGCCCCGCTTACCTATGAGCAGCCCACTTTTATCTCCGGTAATCTCAAGTTGGATGGAACCATTGATGGTAGAAACTTCTACATCCGCCTCCACCGGAATTCTGCACAGTATACCTGTAAGAAGTTTTTTAGCCTGGGAAACAATTTCTGATTTGTCAGTAGTTTCTGGCGGCCCTTCCTCTGTATGTGGCTTCTCAACGGAGTCAAAACCCAATTGAACCGACGGTTGAATATCAATCGACTCTCTAGCAATTGCACTTTCAGACTGAGAGTTTTGTCTTTCGGCCACCACGACTTCCTGAAGGATATTACGTTTGCGCGCTCTTATTCGTGCGTTACGATGACCCACCAACCCAAGAAACCCGCGGGCGCTTTCTTCGATTACTTCAATTTCTAGAAGCGCCTCATCAACTTCCAGTTCTTCACAGGCTTTAGCAATTGCGTCTTTTACAGTTTTTCCAGTAAATTCCATGTGACTCATCCCTAGATTCCTAACCTTATTGGCTTAGCCTGTTAGTGAGAAGTTGCTGGCCAATGGACAAAATATTGCTAACTAGCCAGTACAGGACCAAACCCGCAGGAAAACTCAGAAACATGTAAGTAAATACTACCGGCATCAGGAGCATCATTTTCTTTTGCATCGGGTCCCCGGCCGATGGAGTCATCCATTGCTGTAACACCATTGTGCCCCCCATCAGTATAGGGGTTACATAATATGGGTCGGGGGCTGAAAGATCCTGAATACATAAATATATTGACGGAATACACACGAACGGAGCGTGCCTCAGTTCAATGGCATAGGACAAAGCCTGATAAAGCGCAATAAACACTGGAATCTGAAGAAACATCGGCCAACAACTGCCTAGAGGGTTGACTTTGTTGTCCCTGAACAATTCCATTGTTGCCTTGTTAAGCGCCGATTTATCGTCCTTAAATTTTTCTTTGAGTTTTGCTATTTCGGGCTGGAGATCCTGCATCCTTTTCATTGACTTCATGCTCTTATGAGTCAAGGGAATGAACAGAATTTTTATCAGCAATGTCAGAATAATTATGCCAAGACCGTAATTTCCCGTCCCGGGAATCTTCAATCCCATCAAGGAGAAACCAGAATAGGTAAACCTCAAAAAATCCATGAGGTATACGGACATTATGTTGAGCACCTGGTAATTGCTATAGACCAGAGCCCTTCCCAGATTTCCTCCAGCGACTTTGAGATCGTCCGACTGCTTTGGCCCTAGATAGAGACCTAATCTGGTTTCGGGAGACTTTCCTCCGACAGGTATTTCTATCGATCCATAGCGGACTAGTATCTCGGCGATATCAATCGTGGAAGGCTTTAGCAATGTCACTTTTGCCGCTGGCCGCTGAGAAAAAATCAACGCCTTGAGAAAATGAGCCTCACCTAATCCAGCCCACTCTACAAGCCCTGACAGCTCTTCATCACCCTTTATGTCCCTGAAATAATAGTCCTTCAAAACACCGTCCAGCAAAACTTCGACACTATTCCAACTGAACTGCATTGAATCGTCAGCGAAGTGCTTTTTCAGAGGAAAGGTTATTAGATAGTCTTTGGACTGATTTGAAGGATTCTCAAAAGCATATGACAGGTCAACTCTGTATTTTTCAGCATAAAATGTAAACTTTTTTATCAATATCAATCCACTAGGGGATACGCCTCGAAAAATAATTGTTTTCTGGTCATCAGGTTTGCTGAGATTGATATTGGTATCCTTGGTTTCACATGAATACCCCAGGTTGGCGTCCGAAAAAACTTCATCCGATCCAGTTAATCTTATAGATGGAGCGGAAGTGTCTCCACTTTCAGGAGGAACAAGATTCACTAACTCAGGTCCATTAATTGTTTTCCTAAAACCCTTGAGCTTAAAGGAAACTATCTTTCCTCCGATATTAGTTACGATAGCTTCGTAAATCGGGCTTTCTATCTTAATTTTTGATTCTTCAATAGGTTCGGCGGCGGAAACGGATTTTCCGTCCTTCGTCGCTGTATTCCCTGTTGATTTAATTTCAGATTCGCTTGTGGTAGTTTCTCTTGTTGGTTGAATCTTTTCAACAGCAAGAGGCTCCACTTTTGCGGCTTTTTGAGGCTGCTCAGTTTTTGATGGAGCGCTGACGGGAGTAGGCGTAGTAAATGATTGGAAGAAAAATTGAAAACCTACAATGATCAACACTGACAAAACGATAGCTAAGAGTAAATTTCGATCCATTATTGGACTTCCCGCCTTACGTGATCGATTGAATAGAGACCTAACTTGTCAACTGTAAATTATGGTACCGGATCGTAGCCGGTCGGGCCAAATGGTCTGCACCGAGTCAAACGAAAAACTCCCAGACAGACTCCTTTTAGCGCCCCGTACCTTAGCACAGCCTCTAAAGCATATTCAGAGCAAGAAGGAACGAAACGACAGGACGAAGGAAAGATAGGGGACAGGAAAATCTGATAACACCTTATTATTGCGATGATAATCTTTTGGGCCAAATTTAAAACCTTCGACCCAAAGCTTCATGAAGCTCTTCAAAGATTTCGCACGTCTTCAGGTCTGATGATCCATTTGTAGCAATTATGACCAGATCAACCCCTGAAGGTAGCGTACGCCTGTTGTGTCTGAAATATTCCCTCAATCTTCTCTTCACCCTATTGCGAGCGCAAGAGTTTCCTACTTTTTTGCTTACTGTAAGCCCTAGTCGGGTAGTGTCTAATCCGTTAAGACTCCACCGAATAATAAAATGACGCGCCCTAAGCTTCTGCCCCTTCGACATGACCTTTCGAAAATCCCCTGATCGGCGTATTCGGTCTGTTTTAGGAAGCTTCAGATAGCTATTATACTGCAAGCCGCTTGCGGCCTTTAGCCCTTCTTCTTTGGAGGACAAGGCGTCCATTTTTGGTGCTCATACGAACTCGAAAACCATGAGTTCTTTTTCGAGACAAAATGCTCGGTTGAAATGTCCGTTTCACTGTTCAATCACCAACCTTAAGACTTATTCTAAAAGAGTAATTCAATCAGATGTGGGCAACTAAGTCAAGACCTGTTTTTTATCGTGTTTTTTATCGGCTGTTTTATACATTACTTCCTACACAAAGATTCAAGTCACATTGGTAATAG
>DYRE01000479.1 GCA_020718965.1 Desulfomonile tiedjei | reverse complement strand
AGACTAAGTGATTCAGTGAAAACGGTAGATGAACGGCTAGTCACCGATTCAATTGCGTGTGTAAGCGCATCCATTCCCGTAAAAGCAGTCACTTGGGGCGGCAATGACAACGTGAGTTCCGGGTCAAGCAGGGCTACAGTCGGAAAAAGATACGGACTGTTAATTCCTCCTTTGACGCTTGTGGCGCGATTGGTAAAAACTGCCGTGAATGTTACCTCTGCTCCTGTCCCAGCCGTGGTAGGAATCATAACCGTTGGCAATGAAGGGATCGGGACCATATTTAGGCCAACATAGTCCCCGGCTTTACCCTTGTTGGTTATAAGGGCTGCCGCTGCCTTCGCTGTATCCATGGCGGAACCGCCTCCCAGGCCTACTACGAGGTCTGCCTGCAAGTTTCTGCCAACTTCCGCAGCATCATCCGCATTATCCAGATAAGGCTCAGGTTCAACTCTTAAAGAGAGTTCAACGTGAATCCCGACTTCGGAAAGGGCCCGCCTGGCAAGTTCAATGATGCCATGCTGTTCAAGTTCGGGATCCGCTACCAGAAGACACTTTTCAGATCCCAATTCTTTGGCGATTGTCCCCAGCGACGATATTGAACCTCGACCCGAATAAATTTTTGTGCTGCAATGAAATGCTTTTAATTGTGTGGTCATTTGAGTTCCAGACTTTAATCTTGAAATTCGGCTGTTATTTTGACCAAGCTATAACAAAAAAGGAACGCACGATCAAGCAAAGAAAACCCTTACAATTTCTACACTGGTATGTTAAACAGAATATTTTGAGGTAAATTTTACACTGGAGGCGTTAAACGTGCTTGAGATCCTATCTCGCGGTTTCCGGGACGCTCGACAATATTTGCAGGGCATGCGAACACTCAATGACGAGAATTTGGGTGAGGCTCTGAAAATTGTCCGTATGTCCCTGCTGGAAGCTGACGTAGAATTCCAGGTTACCCGGTCTTTTCTTGATAGGGTTAAAGAGCAGGCGTTAGGCGAAATTGTTCAGGTTAAGGTAAAACACAAGGACAAAAAGCTTAAAGTCACTCCGGGGGACCACTTCATAAGATTGTGTCACGATGAACTTATCCGTCTGATGGGACCTGCCGATGTCTCGTTAAATTTTCCCGCCAAAACAGTCAATTCGATAATGTTGGTAGGGCTTCAGGGGTCTGGAAAAACCACTACCGCCGCAAAGATGGCCAAGTTTCTCATGAAATTGGGCAAAAAGCCACTACTGGTCGCAGCCGATGTGTATCGTCCCGCTGCCGTAGAACAGCTAAAGAAGCTTGGACAGGATCTGGATATTCCTGTTTTTACGAAAGCTTCAGCAAGCCCTCCCGAGATATGCAGGTTAGCGCAAACTCAAGCCTTGGAATTAGGGGCGAATGTCGCCATTTTTGACACTGCTGGTCGTTTGACTGTCGACGAAGGCCTCATGGATGAGTTGTACCAGATCCAGGAAGTCACCTCTCCTGATAATGTGCTGCTGATTTGCGACGCAATGATTGGGCAAGAATCAGTAAACGTGGCCAAGGCCTTCAACGAAAAAATAAAACTGAGCGGTTTCATCCTGACGAAATTGGACGGTGACGCGCGTGGTGGCGCTGCAATTTCCATCAAAGAGGCTACTGGAGTTCCGATCAAGTTCCTGGGAA
>DYRE01000478.1 GCA_020718965.1 Desulfomonile tiedjei | reverse complement strand
TATGGCCGCCACTACCCTCCCATGATTTTCTCGCCATTTCTTTCTGCTTGGCCATTTCAATTTTGAAACCATCGTGATCGACTTCCATTCCGGCTTCCCTGGCCAAATCCTCAGTCAAATCCTTTGGGAACCCAAAGGTGTCATAAAGTCGGAATGCAACTCGCCCTGGGACCAAATTCTCTCCAGACCCGCGCAGCAGACTGATCTCCTCTTCGAAGAGTGTTAATCCACGGGTGAGAGTCTGGAGGAACCGTTCTTCTTCGTTGACTATGACTTCACGAATCAAAGCTTTATGTGAATCCAGCTCGGGATAGGCGTCCGACATATTTTTTACGACTACAGAAGCCGTATCGAAAAGAAAAGGTTCTTCCAGTCCGAGTCTCTTTCCGTAACGGAGCGCCCTTCGCATAATTCGGCGCAGGACATACCCCCTACCCTCGTTGGAAGGCAGAACGCCGTCACCGATCAGAAAAGCGGCAGACCTGCTATGATCGGCAATGACTCGGATGGCGACCTTCTCGTTCGGCCCAGATTCCTGACTTTTTCCACATAGTTGCTCGATTCTATGAATTATTGGTTCAAAAATATCTGAATCCCAATTGGTATTTTTTCCTTGAATAACCGCTGCGAGTCTTTCGAGTCCCAGGCCAGTGTCAATCGATGGTTTGGGAAGGGGTTCGAGCCTACCTGAATTATCGCGCTCATATTGCATGAAAACCAGGTTCCACAGTTCCAGGAATCGGTCACAATCGCAATCTGGACCACAATTGGGTGATCCACATCCAAGCATTGCGCCCTGATCGATGTGAACCTCGGAACATGGGCCGCAGGGACCTGTATCCCCCATTGTCCAGAAATTGTCCTTCTCTCCAAGTCTAATGACCGGGTTTGAGCCACGCCCCAGAACTTTTTTCCAGATTTGATCGGAAGGATCATCGTCCAGATAAATGGTCACATGGAGAAGCTTCTTGGGAAGACCTAGAGTTTTTGTGAGAAAGTCCCAACCAAATTCTATCGCTTCCTCCTTGAAATAGTCTCCAAAAGAGAAATTCCCCAACATTTCGAAAAAGGTATGATGTCTGGCTGTGTGGCCGACGTTCTCCAGATCGTTGTGCTTACCACTTACCCTAAGGCATTTCTGAGCCGAAACAGCACGCTTGTAAGGACGATGTTCCTTGCCGGTGAACACAGACTTGAATTGAACCATGCCTGCGTTTGTGAACAAAAGTGTAGCGTCACCACTCGGCACTAGAGAAGAACTTTCGACCCGGGAGTGACCCCTGGCTTCAAAATATCTGAGAAACTCCTCACGCAATTCAGCGCCGGTCATACAACCTCCCCGCTGTCTCTAAGAGTCTAATTTATCAAATATAGCGCTAACTAATACCCTTTTCAAAGAATTATCACACTTCAGGAACGCTTGGCAACCATGGCTCCAAATATCTTTGGGTGAACAACCCGACTGTAATCGTTTCTATACCGTTAAATTTTACAAAATTAACCAAAAGTCGTGGAGACTTTTTAGCGAAAACATGTGTATACACAAGAATAAGTAATAAATTATAATCTATATTACAAGAGGTTATATTAACTAAGCTTCATTTTATATTAAAAATACATCAAATATGTATTCATATAACGAATCTAGTATATTGAAATA
>DYRE01000477.1 GCA_020718965.1 Desulfomonile tiedjei | reverse complement strand
ACTCCCCATCAAAAATGATGAGGAGTCGTCTTTTGTAGCGGAGGGAGGATTCGAACCTCCGACCTTTGGGTTATGAGCCCAACGAGCTGCCACTGCTCCACCCCGCAATATCGGATGCAAATATACAACTATTTTATCTAAATACCAAAAAGTAATTTGATCAGATTACCTGCAGTGCACATTTTGAATTGGTGATATCTTCTTAAATTCATCTTTTCTTCATCATTTCACTCCCAATTTTGTGCGAAAATAAAAACCACGCAATAATGAAAAACAGAGACAGACTGATAACAGTGCTTGCAGCCATAGGACTGGCTGTGACATTAATTTCATGCGACAAGTTCAACAATGAGGCTGTCAATAAATCCTCAGAAACAACAGATTGCACACAGCAGGACCCAACCATGGGCGCCAATTGCGATTTTACTGCTACACTTACCGACACAGAAAAAGCAAACCAGATGCATATGCGCGAGGAGGAAAAGGTGGCAAGGGATGTATACAACAAATTCTATGAGTTGTATAATATAAATATATTCAGAAATATAGCCATTAGCGAACAGAGACACATGGACGCCGTGCTGAACCTGATAGTCGGCTACGGACTGACTGACCCGGTGGCAGACAAAGGCCCGGGCGAATTCACCCCGGCATTCCAGGGCCTCTACGATGAACTGATTGCAAAAGGCACAAACCTCACGGAAGCCCTCAAGGTCGGAATTGCAATTGAAGAACTTGATATAGCCGACCTGGAGAAAGCGATTGAATCAACTGAAGTGGCCAACCTCCTGCAGGTCTATAACAATCTTCTCGAAGCTTCGCGAAACCACCTGAGAGCCTTCAGCAGTAAATTGTAACCTTTTATTTCATAGTCCCTCATGAGGCTGTCTCACCCGCTGAGTACAGCCTTTTTTTTTGCTCAGTTCTTCCCTCAATCTCTGAGAAAATTTGAAAATAGAGTTCAGATTTGCATCTTTACATAAATTCACGAAACTATGAAATACAAACAACTTGGCACAAGAGGTCCTGTTGTGTCAACGGCCGGCTTCGGAGCATGGGGCATCAGCGGACGCGACTGGGGAAATACCGACGACGATAAATCGCGCAGGGCCATTCACGCAGCCCTCGATGCAGGAGTTACCTTTATTGATACGGCCGATGTATACGGATTCGGCCACTCTGAGGAGCTCATCAGAGAGGTGCTCGACCAGGCGCCTGACAAAAACAAAATCGTGATAGCCACCAAGGCAGGAAACAACTTCTATCCATACCTCGGGAAACAGCATAAAATTACCCCTGCCAACAATGACTACTCAGTGAAACACCTTGAGTTTGCCGCTGAGCAGAGCCTCCGGCGACTCAACATCGAAGCCATCGATATCCTTCAGCTCCATAGTCCAGACCTCGACATACTTGAAAAGGATGAGCCATGGCTCGCCCTCGAGAGGTTAAAAAAGGCCGGTAAGATTAAACATGCCGGATGGAGCGTGCAGTCGTTCATGGAGACCGAACAGGCACATATCCTCGAGAGACACCATGAGCTTCTTGACGTCATACAGGTAAGATACAATCTCCTCGAACGGAAAGCCGAGGATGTGCTCTTCCCCATGGCCCTGAAATACGGCACGGGAGTTATTGTACGCATCCCCCTCCTCTTCGGATT
>DYRE01000476.1 GCA_020718965.1 Desulfomonile tiedjei | reverse complement strand
AAGAAATCGAACTTGGGGGAAAGATAATATTTGTAGTCCATTGGAATTGGTGGCGAATTAGGATTGGTAATATATAAATCTCTGTCGTGGCGATCCTGCTCGTGCTCGAATCCTAGGGCATGACCAATTTCATGCTCATTACTTTCGTTAACACTGTAGATAGCCCCTCCGTTCTTAAAACTCCCAAAGCAAACATTCCTTCCTCCCGTATATGCATATGAAAACACCATGGTCGGCGGGCTCGTATCCAAGGTTTCTTCAAATATCAATTTCCCCTCAAGCCCTTCCGTCCATTTTGAAAGAGACTGACGCACATTGTTTTTGTAGTCATCAAAACTTTGATCTGCCATTCCCGGATCGAAAGCGTAGCGTCCGGTGAAAGGTTTGCCATTGGCGCTAGGAACCAAAGATAAATCGATCAACGCCCCCATCATGCTTGTTGATACGGAAACCATTGTGAAACAAAAAAACACAGAGAAAGACAATGATCTCATGGAGCCACTCCTTATTGTGTTGTTCATGAAAATAAAAATTGGGCATGGAAGGCACCATTGCCTTCCATGCCCAACGACTTTTTATCGCAAGGAATCCGTTTGAGATTCTTGGGTCATAGCAGCCATCTCTGCATTGAGTCTCTCTGCTATTTGCACAGAGATGTCTGCCGTGGGATCAAGTATCTCTATTTGAGACTTGATCTCAGCAGAATCAACCATCGATGTGTACCCCATCGACAAGACTATCTCACGCATCTTCTTGTCTACGGATTTTTCGAGAGGATTATATGTCTGCAAAAAGGCGTTGTACGCAGCACACCATTCTGGAGAATTAAATCCATGGCCATCTAACTTGAGCTGATTCTCGGTCGCTCTCCATGTATTGAGAGAAGATTCGAGAACTAGGCATTGTTCTTTCACCTGTTTTATGTCAACAATGGCGAGATTGAATCCCCCCGCCACCAACGACATTAATGAAACGAAAAAGCCCAACGCAAAAACACTAAAAACCTTTTTCATGTTTGTTTTCTCCTTGACTTAGTTTTGAATGATTGACTCTGCCACGCCTGCGCCGTTCAGCTCATTTCCTACAATTGTAGGCCAGACGACAGAGGATTCCCATTCGTAGTCGCTAGTGGCAATACAAAACCAAGCCTTTCCGTCTCCAACATTCATGACGACAAACTGCGCCATGGCGAAATCACCCTTGTTGGTTGACCTGCAGTAGTAATACTGCCGAGGCAAACAGGTTGATTTATCTGTGTTTCCAAAAAACTCCGACCCTCCGGCTATGCGAAGCGCTATTGTTCGATAACCGCCATATATTCCCTTTCCATACACGACGACCTTTGAGCCAATAACCTGTTCCCTTGCCGGCGGTAAATCCAGCACAAGAGAATATTTACCCTCGGCCAAAGTCGAATTGAACGGAACCACATAATAGGTTGTGTTAACCTCGGCAATCTTTGCGCAATAGTTACTCGCAGGATAGTCCTTTGGGAATGTAATCCTACAAACTCTTTTAAGAAACTCTGTTTCTCTATCTTTCCCCGGTATGCCTTGTGGGCCTTGTGGGCCTTGTGGTCCCGCAGGCCCCTGTGGGCCTGGAATGCCTTGCGGGCCTTGGGCACCGCCGCCGCTTCCGATCTCTGTCCATCCGCCGCCGGAGCGTC
>DYRE01000475.1 GCA_020718965.1 Desulfomonile tiedjei | reverse complement strand
CATTAACGGTGATGTTTCCAGAAATACGCAAATGGTTTTACGACAAATACAAAAACTCAGAATCTATTATTACTCAGGTTCAAAAGAAGCCCTACTTGGTTTATGTTGACACAATGGGAGCTTTTGGAAAATCGTCAATTTACACCCGCCTATTCAATTGGGACTTTATTGGTTATACAAAGGGACAAAGTCATATTCACATCACAGCAAATGGAAGTTGGGAGTTAATAAAGAAGGTTGTTTCGCCAGAAGAATTCAACACGTATAAATACGGGCAAGGTCCAAACTGGAAAATGAGAATTCTTCGTAAGGGCTTGCATGAACTTGGTTTATCAGAAGATATGATGAGCATTGGCTGGAAAAGAGGATACTACCGTTGTACATTGGCGGAAAATTGGAAAGAATATTTACAAGGTAAAGCCAAAAGAGTTAAATGGAAACAATTTGATAAAGACGAATTGGTAGAACAGTGGAAAACAAGATGGGTAATTCCAAGACTCGATGATTTACAGAAAAAACTTTTGAGTGAAATTCAAACTGACTGAGAATGTGTTCTCGGTCAGTTTTTTGACTGTAGAAGATACGGTGATATTGGAAAGAGAAAGGGGAGGAGATGAGGAAGGGATGTGTGACCTATCCCCCCGCCCTTCCCAAGTGGGAAGGGGGCTGGGCGCGTGATGGCTGTGGTGATTGTCCATGGCAAAGCAATCTTTGTTTCAGGTGGCATTAGTATTACAGCGCAAGGTCGGCAACAGAGTGTGCGTCGCATCCAGACCATCCACGAATAAAGCCACGAATACTCGAATGGTCGGCGCAAATTCGTGTATTCGTGAAAATTCGTGGATGGTACGCCAGCATAACCATCAACCTTGCGCTGGGGTGCGTTTCATTTCAGTTGAAACCACCGTCCCGAAGGTTTGAAAAACGGCCAAAATCCCCCCAACCAACCTTCGGGACGTTCTTTTCTCAACTCATTTGAAACGCACCCTATTCACTTCTCTGGAATTTGTTGTGATCCAAGGGCACCTGTGAGACAAATTGGCAACTGATCCCACAGGCGCCCTGGCAATTTCTTATGCCCTGTTCTTTCAAAAGATTTGAAATCCCGAGAATTATTGTATAATTTCTTTAACCCTATCCTCGTCATCCGTGCCGTACCCTGGCCCACATCCTGGAAGTTCTTCCCAGAAGTCTCTCTGTTGTCATGTCTGAGACCCTTGGCCCATAACGAGTGTGGGGGTGTCTTTCGGGAGCGTGCTCCATTAAAAGTACTTATCCTTTTTGCCGGAGATTGCTTTGACAGATTTTGCTGATCTCGAACTAAGCCTGCACCAGCGTGAGACAGGCGCGTTCACAGTCGAAATGCGTTTCAGCCAGCCTGGCAGTGACGCCGACATTCGCATCGGACAAGGACGCCCGGTCACGGTCCAGTTTGACTTCGACCACCTTTTGAAGAAGGCCGATGATCCCGCCGCCTACGGCATTTCCCTGACCCGCAGTCTCTTTGCCGATCCTTCCCTGCTGACCGCCTTTTCGCAGGCGCGCGCCAGCGCCCAGACCTCTGCATCCCCGCTGCGGATGCGACTGGTCATTGGGCCAAGCGCGCCCGAACTGAACAGCCTGTTTTGGGAAACCCTGCGCGATCCCGCCGACGACAAGGCCACGCTCTTCACCG
>DYRE01000474.1 GCA_020718965.1 Desulfomonile tiedjei | reverse complement strand
TTGTTAAAGAATACCCTGAAGCGGTAAGCAAAATGCGCCAGGCGGTCTTAAACGAGGACATGGATGAATTCCGTAACGCCTGTCACTCGTTGAAGGGTTCGATGGCAACCTTCGCCAGCCGTTCGGCAACCAGAGCAATAGTAAGTCTTGAGTCTCTCAAAGACTTGAGTCAGTCAGAAGAATTAATAACCAAACTGGAGAACGAGTTGAAAGCTTTGACAGACGCATTGACTGACCTGGTTTCGGTAAATCCGTAAAAGAGGAAGTTCTGCGACCTGGACTATGACTTACCTTTCAAAGAGGAGTAGAAATTCCCCCATCCTTCCGAACTTTCCAGAAATGTATAGACATCCCAGATATCAACATGACGGGCAGAATGAAAATGTGCCACGCGTAGAGTCTTATAAGGCATAGATCCTCAAGGTCTAAGGGGCCGAAGATAACCAAAGCTAAGCCATCTCCAATTAGTGGAATTTTTTCCGTCAAATGTCGGGCAATTGTCCATGCCCAGAGAGCCCGATCATCCCACACCAAAAGGTAACCGGTAAAGTCCAGTAAAAATACCAGCGCCAGAAGAATTATCCCTATGACCCAGTTCAAACGCCTTGGCGGAAGGTATGAACCCGTCCAAAAGACTCGAACCATGTGCAAAACAACCAGAATAACCATAAATTGTCCTCCCCAGTAATGGAGGTTACGGAAAACAAATCCGAATGGAGTCTGATAGGTTATTTTTTGGACAGACTGGTAGGCGCTGGAAATGGACGGAGCGTAATAAAGCAGCAGAAGGCTTCCAGTGAAGACCTCGACCAAAAACATCAATGTGGTCAACCCGCCAAGGCAGAATGTGTAACTCACTCGTGATGACGCCACGGGAACGAAGCGGGGGTGAAGGTGCTCGAGGAACGCCGCCAAAGAATCTCTGTTCATGGGAACGAAATTACTGTTAATGAGAACAGGCTGGTCAGAACTGTAGGAGAATTAATCATTTTTCGACCGATTGTTCAATGGTAAACAGGATTTGATTGGAGCTTTCTGTAAGAGACATGCGTGGTAACGGCCTGGATGCCGGCCCGCGAATCACCCGACCCTGAATGTCAAACTCGCTTCCGTGGCATGGACATTCAAAAATAAGTCTCTCCGGATTCCATTTGTATCTGCATCCCAGGTGAGTGCATCTATCGTCAAGGGCAACAGAATCGCGAAGATTCTCGCCTTTGACAACCCACGCTTCCGCTTGGGGAATAAAACAGGGTTCTCCCGGTCTCATGGCATCGAAAGTTTCCGGGGTGAGAAACCTGCGTTTCTTTTGTTTTGTGGTGAAAAAGGCGAACTTTGAAGCAGCGAAAAAAGTTATCAGCGCTACCGCCCCACTAAGTATAAGAATCGGTAGTTTTATAAAGGATCGTCTGTCTTTAGTATTTGATGACACATTTGCCATGGTGATTGAGGGGTAGTCTGATAGGGATCTGGTCAGAAAAACGTGGCGCTCCCCGAAAAGGAGAGCGCCGAAAATTGATTGTATTCACTGAACAGCTATCAACAGCCTGTCACTGGTGGTTTTGGTTTTTTTGTGGTGGCTGCCTTGAGTGCCGCCTCTGCTTCGGCTTTAGTCTTGAAAGGTCCCTTTACCAAGTTTTTTACATCTGCAGGTTTCTTGTCGGCCACAGCCATCTT
>DYRE01000090.1:5645-8206 GCA_020718965.1 Desulfomonile tiedjei | reverse complement strand
TTTTCCGGTTAATGTTCCTATTCGTTCCGTAGAGCGGATTGTGCAAGATGTTTGCGATGATTCGGAGGCTTATTATGAGCAGAAGGAGCCTTCAGCGCCGGGGACCAATGATGTTGTATGCGTATTGGTCGATTGCAAGGGCGTGGTAATGCGCAAGGGACACATCCCTGAAGAGCGCCCATCCGACAAAGATCCTCAGAAGACTGGTAAAAAGAAGATGGCGACAGTAGGTACGGTTTATAACATAGCTCGTCATTACAGGACGGTTGATGACGTCTTGGATGAGAGATCACATAAGCTCAAGGCGTCCCTAAAACCCAAGCCAAAGGACAAAAGGATACTGGGTAGTCTTATCCATAGTAAGGCAGAGACCGTAGATAAGCTTAAGAGCGATGTAACGCAAAGACTCAAATATGGCGCTGAATTGGTATGCCTGCTTGATGGAGAACGGGCGCTATGGAACCTTGTTACGCAAGCGTTTCCAAAGGCGTTTTTCGTGCTTGATATCTTCCATGTCATGGAACGACTGTGGACTGCCGCCCACTGTTTTCATAAGCAAGGCAACCCTGAAGCTGAACAATTTGTAATCAACAGATTGAGAAAGCTGTTAAACGGCGATGTTGGCCGGGTGATTGGCGGCTTCAAGCAAATGCTGTCCAAGAAGAACCATCCCTCGGTTATTCGCTACGAATTGGAGAAAGTCATTGGGTACCTGCAAAACAACAAAGAGCATATGCGCTACGATATTTGCCTGGCAAGGGGTTACCCAATTGGTAGCGGTGTAGTCGAGGGCGCTTGTCGCAATCTGATCAATGACAGAATGGAATTAACAGGTATGAAATGGAGTCTCAAGGGAGCCGAAGCAATGATGAGACTCCGGTCTGTTGACATCAACGGAGATTGGGAAGACTTTTGGGACTTCCATCGGAAAAAGGAAAGAAATCGTCTCTACCCAGGCAATCCCCCAATCTCTCTTGATCTACACGATGTGGAATTGAAAAGGGCAGCCTAAGATTTCCTGACAGAAAGTAGCTGCACCCTATGTAATGATAGCTCATTAGCTTATTTCTTTCAAGACGCCATAAGTGAATCAGGCAAATACAAAAAACAGAACTGGCATCAGACGAGGGGAGTTATCTTCGGAAGATCAAGAATCGGAAAACTGTGGAGAAAAATAGCTACATTATGTTTCTAAGAAAATTGCTTGTAACATAAATGAAGTTTGCCCTTATGCGGAGTCTTTTTGCGTGAAGTCTTGGAGGGAAAGGATAGTATGGCGCAGCGGATTTAATCGCCTTTATCGCGGATTCGTCAAGAATTGTGTGGCCGGATGAATCCAACAGGTTTACGTAGATGAGTTCTCCAGTTTTCGCAATTGAGAATTCTACTGACAGGCTCCCGCCTATTCCGGATTGGGCGGCCGCTGTGGGATACACCCATACACCTTGAATTTTCCTCTTGAGGTGGAGCATGTATGAAAAGAACTTGTCCTCTCTGGTGTTTATGTCTACGACAGCTTCTTCAATGTCGCCATCTGGAAAAAAATCACTCGGACCACTCGGGGAGCTAGAAAGGCCTTTGGCGATTTCTCCTGGGGTTGGTCTAAGATCGATTCTTTTAGGGTTGTTTTTTTGTTTTTGGTTTGCTGAGTTGAAGTCCTTTTCTTTGGTACGAGACTTTTTGGGGGACTTTTGCTGTTCGATCGCCTTGAGCGGTTCGTCCTCAGCCGCATCATGCTTATTTTTTACAATATCTTCAGGCGCAACTGGTGGAGCCAACGAAGCCATCCTCTTGGGCGGCTCCTGCATGGAGCCTATTGGAGGCTTGGGAGGAAGAGGCATTTTCGGCAAGCGTTGTTTTTGAGCTTTGTGATCCCTGTCCGACATGGCTTTGGCGTCCTCTGGAGGGGACTCGCTAGGTTTCCAGGATTCTTGGGGTTCAACCAGTCTAACGTTAGTGATTTTTTCGCCGGGTTTGAGAAGAGGACTCGAAGATTGGAACCCAGCTACTCTAGCCACTACAAAAAAAAGAGCTAGATGAAGCAAAAAGGCGGCCAGAATTCCGTATTTCAGGACTTTCTGAGTTTCTCCGTCATCGATAACCAACGAGTTGGGAAGGACAAACCTCTCTCGATCAAAATCATCTTTCAAATCGATGTCGAGATTTTCATTTATGTGGGTGTCCTCTCTCCTCATCTTGTCCTAACGCTTCTTCCGATCTTTGACCATAAAGCTCACAAGCTTTAAACTCATGGATTGAATCTATTAATTACACTAAAAAGAGCTAACTATAATAAACAGTTTTCTCATTTTTACAATCTATTATAATAACATTATTTCGCTTGTTTGTCAGGTGGTGTGTCCTGATTGTTTCAAATTCTCGGGCATTGCCCATCAGGGCTTTCTCAATCCAGACGCTAAGTTGCTAGTGGCGTAACAGTAAACACATCCATGAGAACATGTATTATATGACCCTATGTCTACTGATGCGGCGCATCTGCAACCTTTTCGGGTCGGCCTCACTGGAACTTCCGCAAGAAACAGTTTTCTATGATCAGATCC
>DYRE01000090.1:0-5545 GCA_020718965.1 Desulfomonile tiedjei | reverse complement strand
TTCGGGTCGGCCTCACTGGAACTTCCGCAAGAAACAGTTTTCTATGATCAGATCCGACAACCTGCTTTAAATGTTCCGGATCAATGCATCTGGCGGCGCCTATTGGCGCGACGGCGAGGAAATCATGAGCGCAGGACATTAACTTTATACCTTGATCAGAAGCAATCGCCGCCAATTCCAACGCCACGCTGACTGATTCTTCTCTGTCAGGTTCATGATGATCAGGTAGAAGCTTTTCCAGATTTTTCCTTGTCTTGCCGTAATAGTCACAGAAACTGAATATGCATTCGTCAACAAGGGGACTCATAATGCCACACAACCTGGAAAAGTTTTTTAGATGCCAGGATCTGTCAAGAGTTTCAGTCAAAACTATAGTATCATATCGCCACCTAAAAACTTTTGAACCGTAAAATTTTACCAGTTTTTCCAACGTCTTCATTGTTTGACCCATTTGCGGGACATTCGGTTCCACTGAGTTGGGATAATTGTTCATAGAGTACAGAAATGTGAAGTCGTGTCCCATGTCAGAAATCTCGTCAAGATAGCGCGTAATGGGTTCGGCGTTTTTTGTCCAGAAAACTATCACAGCAACATCCTCTGGAGATAGAGACTCCTGTCTCACTTTTTGGTTGAACGGATTCACAACCTGGACTGACTTTTGACGAAATCTTGACATGACCCACTCGGCATGGAAAGCGGGAATGTCGGTTCTTCTGCTTGCTGATATAATTTTCATTTCCCGGCCATGACCTGAACTGGTAGAATCTTTCGGAATTTCAAAGTGCCGGCGCACAGATTTAGAGCCACTTTTACTCCGCTGCAAAAATAAAGGGCACATTTGAGCGCTGTATGTAATATAATAATTTGTGTTTGTCCTAGCAGACAAACGTATTATCCTGGACTACAATTTTGCGTCTTGGGGTTTAAGCGCTCAAAAAGCTTTGAGTCGCCGTCGTTCTCAAAACGGGATTGTCGATAGAACCAGCGGAATTTTTTCAACTAAAGCAGTAAAGGATTTTAAATGGCCAAAACCAAAAAAACAACCGACTCCATCGAAGGAGCCGGACGTGAATCTGAAAAACATAGGGCGGTCGACCTTGCCGTTTCCCAAATTGAAAAACAATTCGGACGCGGCTCAATTATGAAACTTGGGATTTCTGGGGTGATCCCGGATATCAAGGCTATTTCTACGGGATCGCTGGGCCTTGATCTCGCCATTGGGATAGGGGGAATACCCCAAGGACGTGTTACGGAAATTTTTGGTCCCGAGTCCTCTGGTAAAACTACCTTGTGTCTGCATGTTATCGCCGAGGCCCAAAAAAAGGGGGGGTTCGCTGCTTTTATAGACGCGGAACACGCTCTGGACATTCACTATGCGAAAAGACTCGGAGTCAACACAGACGAATTACTTGTATCGCAGCCGGATACGGGCGAACAGGCATTGGAAATCACGGAAATTCTTGTCAGATCAGGAGCTATGGACGTTATCGTCATAGATTCAGTGGCTGCCTTGGTTCCCAGAGCGGAGATAGAAGGTGAAATGGGAGACTCACACATGGGACTTCAAGCCCGTCTCATGTCGCAAGCTCTTAGGAAACTAACGGCGGCAATTTCCCGATCGAACACTTCGGTGATTTTTACGAATCAGATCCGTCAGAAGATCGGAGTAATGTTCGGCAACCCGGAAACGACTACAGGCGGAAATGCGCTCAAATTTTACGCATCCCTGAGATTGGACATCCGTCGAATAGGACAAATTAAAGAGGGCGAAAATATCACCGGTTCCCGCACACGAGTAAAAGTGGTCAAGAACAAACTTGCCCCACCATTTCAGCAGGTGGAATTTGACATCATGTACAATGAGGGAATTTCATCATCAGGAGAGATACTTGACCTCGCAGTAGAGGACGGGATAGTAGAAAAATCAGGGGCATGGTATTCATACGGAGATGACAGAATTGGCCAGGGGAGAGAAAATGTTAAGACTTTTCTCAAGGCAAACCCAGACACATTAGCCGCTATTAGATCCGGAATACTTGAGCTAAAATCACATAAAACCAGCTCATCGGAAGAATCTACCTCGGGGGAGTCATCTACCGAAGCTGAACCTTCTGATAATTTTTGAATTCTGGATAGCCCTTGGGTTGCGCCTTTACAGTATCGATCAACTTTAATCGATTCTCTTGGATGATAGGGAAAAACATACCGCCATAAACGGCAAGGAGGAATAAACGGTGAGTGAATTCAAAGTTCTGTTAGTGGATGACGAAACAGACTTTGTAGAAATCCTTCTAAAACGGCTGCGCAAAAGAAAACTCGATGTCCGGGCAGCCTCCAGTGGACAACAGGCTCTGGACATGCTAGCGGAATCGCCTAGCGACGTAGTCGTGCTAGATGTCAAAATGTCGGATATGGATGGCATCGAAACACTCAGGCGGATCAAAAAGATCTCACCTGGTATCGAAGTCATCATGCTAACCGGCCATGCTGATGTTGAGGTTGCAATGCAGGGAATGGAATTGGGGGCCTTTGATTATTTGATGAAACCTATAGACATTGATGACCTACTCTACAAACTTCAGGATGCGTTCAAGAAAAAAAGCTACTTGGATAATGCACAGTGATACCTAGTTGTTATTCATGCATTTTCAATTTTAACATTTGAGAATATTCCTGAATTTGACCTTTGACAAAAAAGTCAAAGGTCTTTCTCCTTTATGATTAATTTGGCAGTCTGTAAAATATGCTGACATCATCTGGAAGAATTCGTTGGAGCCCATCATTCAACTAACGTATTTCGTCTGTTATTACAGGTAGTTCCATTATGAGATACGTCCACCATTTAAGGTACAAGTATTGCATCAATAGTCAACAGAAATCCTTAACAATGGAGGCAATATCGCATGAAAAGGGCTAGGCAGATTTACCGGATGTTCATGGAAGCATCCATGGCTCACGCCAGATGGGATTACGAGACTTCCATGAATATCCTAAAAGACAAAAAGAAACTTTGGATACTTGGCCTCATGCTTATCCCGGCTGCGTTGACAGGCTTGGCGTTAGCTGCGGATCAATTCTTGGGAGGTTACAAAGCTTACCAGCCAGCATTTTACAATCCAACCATCTTTATTGTTTCAATTGCGGTTGGTTTGGGCGCCGGTCTCATAACAGGCTGCATAGGGGCCGGCGGCGGGTTTATTATTACCCCGGCCTTAATGAGCGCAGGGGTTAAGGGGATACTGGCGGTCGGGACAGATCTTTTTCACATCTTCGCCAAAGCTATTATGGGAACCGCTATACATAAGAAACTTGGTAACGTTAATGTAGGTCTTGCTGTCGCGTTCCTTGTCGGCTCAGGCCTCGGGGTCACGGGTGGAGGTTTCATAAACAGGGCGATTTATGAACACAACCCAATCTTAAGCGATCTGTTCATCAGCATTGTTTACGTAGTATTGTTAGGATTCCTCGGTTTTTATTCCCTTTTCGATTTCCTCAAATTGAGGAAAAGCCCCGGTGATGTCGGCGCTCACGGCGGCGAAAGTAATCATGGAGAGGAAGCCGCTTCAGGTAAAGTGGGGCTCCCGGCTAAGTTGCAGGCATCAAGAATCCCACCACTGATCGGCTTTGATGAAGATCTGACGCCAGGTGGAAAGAAAATTCCGGCGCTTTTCGTCGCAATTAGTGGAGCAATAGTAGGTTTCGCAGCCGCCATCATGGGTGTAGGCGGCGGTTTCCTTACCTTTCCTATTTTCGTATACATCCTGGGCGTTTCCTCCTTTACAGCGGTTGGAACCGACATACTTCAGATAATATTCACCGCTGGATACGCAGGCATTTTTCAGTACGCGATATACGGATTCATCTTCTATACTCTCGCAATGGGAATGCTTCTGGGATCTCTAATCGGGATTCAGATCGGAGCTCTCACAACAAAGGTGGTTAAGGGTATTCACATCAGAGGATTTTACGCTCTTTCCATTTTAGCGGGTTTCGTCAATAGATTCTTTTCCTTACCCGAAAAGCTTAACCAGATGGAAATCATAAGCATCTCAGATTCCCTGGCTAAAGGCCTTAGCTTTGTGGGACTCATAATATTTTTCCTGGTTATAGCGATCTTCTCCGTATGGGTTATCGGTAAGTTTCTTGGAAATATCAAGTCGCTCAGAGGGGAGGTTTAGTTCAATGTTAGTAAAAGACAGCAAAGAGTTCAAGAAAGGGCTCCTCTTAGCAATATCTTTTTTTATTATCCTGGTGGCAATGTTTCTACCCTTGTTTGAAAACGGCATTAATTTTCTTGAGAAGTCGGACCAAATATTCAACAGCATCTCCAAAGGTTCAACTCAGTACATTCCGGCTCTTGAAAAAAATAATCAGGACTATTCCGGAAAAACGTTCAAAGTGGACATAAAACTCAAGACCGCTGAAATTGGCCAACGCGTAGCCAAGATTCTTACCATGGCAGGCGCTACAGTCACCGCACAAGGCTCTCAGCTACAGGTATCTGGAGATTTGGGGCTGGTTCTTAAATCCGCGCTTAAAGACTCTGACGCCATGTTTTACAACAAAGACTCTGAACTCGTGGCAAAGTATGGATTTTCCGGGCCTGATTCGATGTATGCATGGTGGAGCGGGTTGAAAGAAATAGACAAGGACCTCAAACGTCAAGCCAGGTTCAAAGAAGCGGCCTTTGTGGACACAATTTTGAAGAAAGCTGTCGAAGTCAGTTACAATTACTTTACAATAGTCCCCGAAAGCGCTTATTCAAAAGCTGGCATACTGGGCTTCCTGCTGGTATTTTACGTTATTTACACTCTCTGGTGGGGCTATGCGATTTTTTTCCTCTTTGAAGGGATCGGTTTACAAATGACCGCTAGCGCCAAAAAAGAGCATTAGAAGAACCCAAGTTCGTGAAAGGGGCGCTCACAAACTCAAGGGGCGCCCTTCCCCCTATCAATAATGATCAAATTTCCAAAATTTCTTAAACGAATAATCTTTAGGGGACAGGCTGGTTCTGAAGACCCACCTGCTGTTCAGGGACTCCGAGCCGCTTTCGCTCATCGTTATCATAATTTCAAGCTTCTTCTAACGGCTAACAATAAAGCTCTTGAAATAATGTCCGACCTGGAAAAAGCGCTTGATGGCTCCCAGCCCTTTGGACTGTCATTTGTGCGCTCGAACTGCACTGCGGTCTCTGTAAACGTCTTCAGGATAATAAAACACCTCAATGAATTGGCTCCAGGCAAATACAGCGAGCTTTATGAGTCCTTCAAACGGATTCAGGATAATATTAATTCTACCTTGTCCTGCAAGAAAAGCTTTGGTGGGACCAAACTGGTTTTACCTTTGTCGGAGGTCACTAAGGATCTCCTCGATGAAGTCGGAGCCAAGATGGCTAATGTCGCCACGATCAAAAATGAAATCGGGTTACCGGCGCCGGATGGTTTCGTAATCTCGGCCGGCGGATATGAACGTTTTATGACGCACAACGATCTCCAGTCTGAAATTGATCGCCGAATACAGGCGACCAACACTGAAGGAATTGACG
>DYRE01000089.1 GCA_020718965.1 Desulfomonile tiedjei | reverse complement strand
GTGCGCTTGACATGTTCGTCCTGCCTGTAACTTAATCCCGCCACTTCATTCAAAGAACCTTTGTTTTCAATACACTTTATTATTTCAGAGAAAACGAGTTCTCCTTCGCCGTGGACAAGTAAATCTACATCCGGCAATTGATCCAGAGCTTCTGATGGCATTCCAACGATCTGTGGGCCCCCTAACGCAATACTAATATCAGGATGTCCAGATTTTATGTACCGCGAGAGGAAACGGATTCTTTCCATGGTGCTCTGATACGCGGTAAATCCTATCAGTTTTGGTTCAATTTTCTGAATCCACGATTGCAGATCAGAAAAACTCAAAGGTCTATCAAGCAGGTCGTCCAAAATTATTCCTTTGGAACCATTTTTTTCAACAAAAGCCAGAATATATCCGAGAGAAATTGGTATGCTCTCAGAGGATTCAAATCCGACATCATGATTAACGTTAATGAGGATAAGATTCACTTTGACTCCATATTTGCCTGGCGGTAGGTCTTTAAATCATGGGCAACTGGGAAATTCAATCAATTGCTGTGTTGACCTCAAGACCGCCGAGATTCTATTTTCGCAAAACCATGATAATGATTACCACAAGAACGCAATCATAATTTGAAGAAATTTTGACACTACCACAACTAAATTCCTTTGGAGGAAATGTTGAATGAAAAAAATTAAGAGTCCATATTATGGCATTGTATGGATTCTCATATGGACTGCCGGCATAATCTGGTTCACTTATATTGACATCTTCAGTCGCAGAGAATTAACAGGGCTCATACTCGTATGGCTTATCCTTGTTGGTGTCACACTATATTACGTATGGATGAATTTCAAGATGGGGCGAAAACACTCTAACAGGCCTTAGATGGCTAATTTGTTTAACGATTGGCCCTAGTCACAGCCTCGACGGTTTGAATCACTTGGGCCTTGGCGTTTTCCATGGGCCACCCATTCTGCAACAGACAGGTCAGATAATATCTTGCGGTAATCTGCATTTCCGCTTCTGAACGAGCGTTGGCGATCATGGCCGGATACTGTGAGCAATCGACTCGATTGGGTTGTTGCGCCGGAGTCCCTTGTTGTCTGGGGCCACGATTGGGTGGAGGGGCGTCCCTGTCTGCCGCTGGTCTGGACTGGGAGCGAGGAGGAGTTCCCTGTTTCGTGGAAGGGGGCTTTGAAGCAACTGGAGCTTCGTAATCGTGAGTTGGTGGGGCAAAATCAAAATTCTTGATTGCCTCTGGCGTTAACGGGGTTATTCGGGGTCCTTTTATTTCGTTATTATTGGATTTGCCAGGTCCCCTTATCTGTGGCCCGCCATTTTCAACTTCAGGGGCGACTGGAGCAAGGAATGGAAAATCCTGTGATTCAGCATAATCAAATGCGCCGATCCCCCATAGCGCCAGAAACAAAAATATCAAAACACGATAGCGTAAAATCATCAGTTAAGAGTCTCGCAAATTCCAGACTGAAAAACTTATATCACAATGTTCCAGCAAAATCTATCCGGCAAAATTGCCATCACAGGCAGGTTGTCGAAACAGATCTTGTAGAATCTTTATGACTGGTGATCCAGGATTATACCTGTTTGCATGGTAGATCTTTCTGTGATCGAAGAAATAGCGAAGGTCTTGAGTGTCTGTCCAATTTTATAGTAATTTTAACCGTGTTGAGTCGCCATTGGTTGACAAAAAAGGTTTACGGAACTTTGTATTGACCAATTTGTTGACATAATTTCATCGATTGATTACTTTTCTCCCAGCTACACTACTCCTAATTGTTTTAGTTTATTATATAGAGATCTTCAAAATCTTTTTGGGCTCCAAAGATAGACTTTCTTTTAAATCAACGGAGAAAACTTATGCTGGACGGTAATATCCTCAAACAAAAAGAGTTTCTTGCTGTTGACGATGAACCGGACATTCTGGAGGTAATAGTAGAGGAGTTCCCTGATAGCAATGTAATAGTGGCCGGGAATTTTGACGATGCTCTGAAACTAATACAGGCCAAGCGTTTCGATTTAATTATTCTGGATATCATGGGGGTAAATGGTCTGGAATTGCTCGTTCATTGCAGGAAAAGGGGGATGCCGGCTACCATGCTTACTGCGCATGCGGTTAACGTCGAATCGCTTAACAGATCCATTCAATTAGGAGCGGTATCCTTTATACCTAAAGACGAGTTAATAAGACTGCCGGAATACATTGCCGAAATTCTTCAAGGTCTTGAAGAGGGCCACACGCACTGGAGACGTTTATTTCAACGTCTGGAGGTTTATTTCAAGGATAGGCTGGGAATTGTATGGGAAGATCTGGAAAGACCGCCTAACCCACCATATGTTTATTGAGGAGATGACTTCGGAGAACTTTAATCGGCAGAACCTTCCTGCTGGATGAAGTTATGGCGGCTATGGGTACGAAACTTGGTTTATCATTAACAGCTCTACTTTAAACTCGAGGATTCCCTGGATTTTTATGGGGTTATTAAGACAAAGGTGAAGCCGGATTTTCAAACATTCATTCTGGCCGGTGGGCTTGGAACGAGACTCAGCCGAGTCGTTTCTGATAGACCCAAACCCATGGCCGATGTTCTCGGAATCCCCTTCCTGGAGATTCTAGTTAGACTCCTGGAGGGTAAGGGAGTCCGAAAATTCGTAATGTTGGTTGGTTACAAGGCCCATGCAATTGACAAATATTTCACTCCATCAAGATTTCCAGACCTGGAAATCAAATTTTCCTCTGAAGTTGAACCATTAGGAACGGGGGGAGCGGTGAAGAACGCTCTGAGGTTTGCCACTGACCCCACACTACTTGTTAATGGCGACACATATTTGGACGCTGATATTGATAGGCTGTACGATTTTCACCTGTCGAAGAAAGCAGACGCGACGATTTCTCTGTACAGAGTTTCCGATGTAAGCAGATACGGTTCAATCAATCTGGACCAAAATGGTATGGTGACGCTTTTCAAGGAAAAAGGTGAAATATCTGGAAAACCTGGATTGATAAACGCTGGAGTCACATTCATATCCAGTTCATTGATCGGGCAGCTTCCTGAACGGAAGAGCTTTTCAATGGAATCAGAGGTATTTCCTGATTTGGTGAATTCGGGGAAAATGTTTGGACTCGAACAGAAAGGCCCTTTTTTTGACATTGGAACCCCGGATAGCTATTTTGAATTTCAGGAATTTGTCAGAACCAAATCTATTTGATTGAGGTTCGTCTGTTGCCTTAAAGCAAGATGTGATTAAATCAAGTAATAGAAAAAAATTCGGACCGCGACTGGATCAGGAGATTCATTATGTGCACCGCCAGTGTTGGAGACATCATTCTTAAAGATGCTAAGATTCAGGGATTAATGGCTCGTCCTAGCCTGGATCTCATTCACAAACAGGTTCTTTTCACGTTGTACGCGTTGGATTTTGAAAAACGCCTTGCAAATTTAAGGACAATCCTACCCATTTATTTGTCCATGGATTGGGAGAATTGCGAAAAGATTCTGCGCCTGCTCGAGTCGGAGGGATTGATAACAATGAATTCAGGATCGATTGTAATGAATTATCCCTTAAAGATAGAAGCGAACGACACGTCCTGTGGTTGCATGGCCTGAACGCAACCAAGAATGGCTGTCTTAGGTGATTGTAACCCCGGGTTTTGGATTTACAGGCATGGAGACAGTATCGATTGGTATTACGTCAAAACCATCTGAAACGACTTTACCATCCCTGATTCTTATGATTCTGTCACATGCCCGGCCAATCTCATCTTCATGAGTTACAATTGCGACAGTAAAGCCTTGGCGTGCAATGTTTCTAAGCTGTTCGATAACGATGTCCGTATTCTTTTGATCAAGCTGGCCGGTTGGCTCGTCCCCAAGTATCAGCGAGGGGTTGTTTACCAGCGCCCTTGCTATGGCTGCTCTCTGACGCTCACCTCCTGAAAGTCTGTTCGACCAATGGTCCACTCGGTGAGACAATCCAACCCTTTCGAGAGCCCTCAGAATTTTGCCACGTCTGATATTCCTGTCAGTTTCAGCATAAATCAACGGGAGTTCAAGGTTCTCAAATACTGTAGAGTTTGCGAGAAGATCGCAGCTTTGAAATACGAAGCCCAATTCCCTGTTGCGAAAGTGAGCCTGTTCTTCTTTGGAAAACTCCAGGATGTTCTGACCCTTGAAAATATATTCGCCTGAGGTAGGAGGATGAAGCAACCCTAAAACGTACAGCAAAGTCGACTTGCCTGAACCCGATGGACCCATTATCGCAACCATTTCACCTCGAGCGATTTTTATGTTTACTTCTCGAAGAGCATGAATAACGCGATCTCCGTCAAAATAGTCTTTTCCGAGATTCCTGGTCTCAATGATGATTTCAGATTCCATTTTTAGTGATCAATCTCCGCAAAATTTAAATTCAATAATAAACTAAAACATGGTTAAGTTGAAGTCTAATCGAAAACAGTGTAATCGAAAACGGCTCCCCGGAAATCTGCACAAGGGCATAGAACGATTTTTGGTTGAGACAGGTTCTCCTGAGTTGCGCTGGTGTGTTATAGTTCAATAATGTTTGAAATATTGAAACAAACGGATGGTGTTCGAGGCTCTTTTGTTCGGCTCATAAGGCTGGGCGCGGATGATCTCACGGTTTTGATAAGGTCTGCAGGCAATGGCAGAATACAGCACCGTTATGTTGGCCCTGATTCCAGCAAGGCTGAAGAAGTTTTCAATCTGGAGTCCGAACGAATTTTACGACATATTGATTTACAACGAGAGGCTTACCGCTAAATGGCCAAATTAAAATGGAAAAATGAGTGGAAACTATGGGCGGGAATAGGCCTATTGTTTCTTTTGTTGGTTGGTTATCTCTATTGGGTCAGTAGACCGCCAACCGAAAGCGGTCAACCACTTTGGAGGGTGACACAAATTGTAGATGGAACTACACTCACACTCAGAGGATCAGGGAAAATTATCGATGTGAAGCTGGTTGGATTGAGTGTTCCGCAATCACAGGAAGCTAGCGCGAAAGAATTTCTGACCAAAACACTAAACGACAAATGGGTCAGGATTAAATTGGAAAAAGAAGATCCAAATGGTTTAAAAAAAGGGTTTGTCTATATTTCCGGAGAAGATGTTAGCGCCAGGATGATTAGGTTGGGTCTGGCCAGCATAGATCGTGATGAAAAAAGCTTTGACATTCGGCCCTACATAGAACTCGAGCAAGAAGCTGAAAAGGCCAAAAGAGGGCTTTGGAAAAAATAACAAAATTGGAGCTTTTTTAATGAAGATTCTTCTGGTTGGATCAGGTGGACGTGAGCACGCGCTGGCCTGGAAAATTGCACAGTCGGATCTGGTTACTGAACTACTGGCCGCGCCGGGGAATGTGGGGATTGATCAAGAGCCCAAATGTAAATCTGTAAGGGTTTCCCCCAACGATTTTTCGGGTCTTCTGGACTTGGCTGTAAAAGAAAGAGTCGATCTCACCGTTATTGGTCCTGAGGCTCCACTTGTTGCTGGGTTGACGGATGTTTTTGTAGCCAATGGTCTGAATGTTTTTGGTCCTTCCTCGGGGGCCGCTCTCCTTGAAGGCAGCAAGGTTTTCGCTAAAGACCTGATGAAGAAATACGGGATTCCATCAGCGGATTTTGAGTCTTTCGACGATTACGATAAAGCCCTCAGATTTGTGAAATCCGCTCGATTGCCTGTCGTTGTGAAAGCGGATGGACTGGCGGCCGGCAAAGGGGTTTTTGTCTGTAATCGTCTGGAGGATTCAATAGAAGCTCTGGACAAAATAATGAATCAGAAGATCTTTGGCGCTGCGGGTTCTAGGGTCATTGTCGAAGATTGTCTGGAAGGCGAGGAAGCTTCCTTCATAGCCTTCACGGATGGTGTGTCGGTGATTCCTCTTGCAAGTTCCCAGGATCATAAGGCGATTTTCGATGATGACATGGGTCCTAACACTGGCGGGATGGGGGCCTACTCGCCCGCTCCTGTTGTAACACAACAGGCGCATGACAGAATCATGAACGATGTTATGCTTCCAACTGTCAAGGCCATGGAATCAGAGGGAAGACCTTATACCGGCTTCCTATATGCCGGGTTGATGATAAGAAACGACGAGCCCATGGTTTTGGAATTCAACGTCAGACTCGGAGATCCTGAAGCTCAACCGTTGCTTGTTAGAATGAAGACTGACCCGATTCCTTTGATGTTAGCGGCTCTGGAATGCCGACTCGGGTCTCAATCCATAACCTGGGATGACGGAGCGGCCGTTTGTGTCGTAATGGCTTCCGCAGGCTATCCAGGGTCTTATTCCAAAGGTGAGGTTATTTCCGGAATAAGCGCAGCCGAAGAGATCAACGGGATAAAGGTTTTCATAGCAGGCGCCGCGAGTTCTCCGCACGGTGTTGTAACCGCTGGAGGAAGGGTGCTGGGCGTCACTTCTCTGGGTAAAAATATACCAGAGGCCATAAGTAAGGTTTATGAAGCGGCTGCCAAGATCAGTTGGAATGGAGTGCACTACAGAAAAGACATTGGCAGGAAAGCGCTTTCCAGAAGTTGATGAGTAATAGAGCGCCTCGTGTTTATTAAACAGTTTGTCCGGGTATTGAACAACCCTACACCCGGACAAACCTCAGATAGCGCTCGCCTGTTAATCTAATCATAATGGTTTGAGGTTCACTGTCAAGGTAAGGTCCAGTTAAAGATTTTTCGGTTGTAGAGTTCTGATCAGAAGTAAAAAAGACAGTGATCTAAAGAAAGCTCCAAATACATTCTGCTAGTATCATGCGACAGTGTTGGCTAAATTGATTGACAGGTCAATCAACTAATGATAACATATGAGGATGTCCCTAACTCCTCATTTTGCAATGGATTCGAGAAAAGATAAGGAAACAGTTATTCTGGATGCCGCTTGTAGAATATTCAGGGAAAAAGGATTTCACCAGGCTCGTATCACAGATATAGCTCAGGCGGCCAGCATCTCCTATGGTCTAGTTTACCACTATTTCAAGAGTAAATCCGACCTGTTTGACGCGATTTTAAAGGAATGGTGGACAGGACTTTTCAATCTAATGGAAAAATGGGATGATGGTGGAACAAGCGTAGAAGACCAGCTCGCCGAACTCGTGGATTATTTTTTGGAGCAATATCAAAAGAAACCTGATCTCGTTCATATATTTATCACTGAAATATCCAGGTCGGCCGCTAACCTGACACCGGCACGTCTCCACTGGTTTAAAATGTTCCTGTCCCGGACTGAAAAAATCATGTCCGTTGGTCAGGCAAACAAGATTCTTCGTACTGATATAAAAGCCAGATATTTAACGTATATATTTTTAGGAGCTATTGAGAGTTTCATATCAGCCATGGTGCTGGAGAACCAACCTTTAAGAAGCAAAGCCCAAAAATTGCGTATAGCCGTCGGTCTGTTACATGTGTTCATGGATGGCGCCAGGCCAGTTAAACAGTAATTCAAAACAGGAGTTAAAAATGGGTCTTACCTCGGTAAATGAAGTTTTCGAAAAAATGCCTCAGGTTTTTAATGTCGCAGCCGCATCAGGCCTTAACATGGTTTTCCAGTTTCACATCTCAGGGGATCAAGCTGGTGATTGGAACGTGATCATTAAGGACCAGGCGTGTCAGGTCAATTCTGGAGTACATGCTGAGCCTACAGTCACATTGACCATGGATGGAGCGGACTGGCTCGATATGTGCAATGGCAAGCTCAATGGAGTGACCGCTTTCATGACAGGAAAACTGCGGGCATCCGGAGACATAATGGCCGCGCAACGCATACCCACTCTGTTTCCTTTGTGATTGAAAATTTCCCCGCCATTTGTAAACCGCGGCTTTTTAATCTAACAGCCGCGGTTTTTTAATCACCGAACAACGAATCATACATTTACTTGAGAAACGGCCGCTTCCTTAAAGGTGGCCACCTCGGTAAGAAGTCGGGCCGAAGCTTCGACCAGTGGCATTGCCAGAGCCGCTCCCGTACCTTCACCCAATCTCAGGTCGAGATCAATAAGGGGTTGCTTACCCAGGTGCGCAAGCGCTGCGTTGTGGCCACTTTCAACGCTTCTGTGAGCTGAGATCATATATTCGGCGGAAATTGGACACACGCAATAAGCTAGAAGAGCGGCGGCTGTCGAAATGAAACCGTCTATTATTACAGGCTTCTTCTGTGAAGCGCCCCCTAAAATCAGGCCGGCCAA
>DYRE01000473.1 GCA_020718965.1 Desulfomonile tiedjei | reverse complement strand
TATTAAATTGACATTTTGTCTCTGATTATTTGGGACTGTGCATTAATCCCAAACGAACCACTGGATCTTGGTCAAGAATGGGCATTGTCTATCCGGCCTTCTTTCGTGGGGGAGACACAATGGCTGAGCCTTCCGCTACCACTTCAGCTTTTTGATTGCGCCAGGTGAGGCTTATTCGGACCCACCTTTTTGTTGGAATCTTCTCGACCACTTCTCCGGTAACGGTGATGGTATCGCCAAAATAAACCGGGGCTTTAAATCGAGTCGTAAATTCTACTGCAATTGCCCCAAGCCCTGGCATCTTCATACCCAGGAGCGGAGCAGCCAAAGACTGGGTCAGAGGGCCGTGGGCTACACGAGCGCCAAAAGGCGTTGTTTTGGCATATTGTTCATTGACGTGCAAGGGATTAAAATCACCACTGACTCCCGCAAAAAGATACACGTCCGTCTCCGATATTGTTTTGGAGAAGCAAGACTTCTCTCCAATTTCCAGTTCTTCATACGATTTACCAAGTTCGAATTCCAATATAATCTCCTTTGCCGTTTTTTCGATGTTCCTGTCAATATTAGTCGGCAATTCTTGATACAAGCACTTTGTCAATTCTGTTGCCATCCATATCAATCACTTCAAACCTAAAACCATTGAACTCGAAAGAGTCGGATACGGATGGAACCTTGCCTGCCCGCGCCATAAATAATCCTCCTAGAGTATAATAATCATCGTTCTCTTCACCCGGGAAATGGGGCAAGCCAAAGAGAGTTTTAAATTTTTCTAATGTGTACCCTCCATCTATAAGCCATGATCCATCCTCACGAAGTGTCGCCTCGGCGTCTGATAGCACCCAGGGGATTTCCCCTACAACCGCCTCAAGAACATCGTAAAGAGTCACAAGCCCTTCAACGGAGCCGTACTCGTCTACAACCAACGCTAATCTTTTTTTGGTGTTTTTGAAATTTTCAAGGAGCCTAATTGGTGAAATTGATTGCGGGACATATGAGACAGGCTTTACAATGGAACGAATGTCACCCAGGGTCTTGAGGCATTTCTCCGCCAGAAGGTCTTTAGCCTGGAGGAGACCCCTCGTGTGATCAAGTCCTCCTTCGCAGACTGGCAGGAAGTTGTGCGGCCCCTCTACTATTTTCTTCATGTTTTCTTCGAATGAATCCTGTACGTCCCAATAAATAATATCCTTTCTCGGAGTCATTATTGTCAAAATCCGCACATCATCCATTCTAAAAATATTTGAAACAAAGTCATGCTCTGTTTTTTCAAATATTCCCGCTTCAGTCCCCTGTTTCATCAGAGTCCTAATTTCCTCTTCTGAAATAGTAGGTTCGTTAGAGCGTTTTGAACCAATTAGAGTAAGAACAATATCACTGGATAAACTAAGGAGCCGAACAACAGGATAGGCTATACGGGAAAGCCACCTCATTGGGCGAGCGACAAGGATGGCGATTGATTCCGGATTGTGCAAGGCAATGCGCTTTGGAACAAGCTCACCAATAACCACTGTGAAGTACGTGATGGCTGTAACCATTATCACCACGGAAATTGTCTTGCTGTATGGCGCAAGGACCGGCAGGTTTGAAAATGTTTCGGACAGACCCGATGCAATAGCTGTCTCGCCAAATGCTCCGTTTAAAACGCCAATCGACGTTATTCCTATTTGGATTGCAGAAAG